>CALIBA010000217.1 GCA_938045435.1 uncultured Selenomonas sp. | reverse complement strand
GAACAGGAACGCCGTATGCCGCTCCCATCGGCGCCCATGCACGTCTGCGTGAGCTTTCATGCGGCAAAGATACGACCATCGGCCACTGGGAGATGGCGGGCATTGTGCGCAGCACACCGCTCCCGACTTATCCCGAAGGTTTTCCGCCTGAGGTCATCGCAGCGCTAAAGAGCGCCTTTGGCCGTGAGATTCTCTGCAACAAACCGTACTCCGGCACAGCTGTCATCAAGGACTATGGACAGGAGCACGAAAAGACGGGAGCGCTCATCGTCTATACTTCTGCCGACAGCGTACTTCAGATCGCAGCACATGAGGAACATGTGCCCATTGCACAGCTTTATGAATACTGCAAAAAAGCACGCAGCATCATGCAGGGCGAACATGCCGTTGGGCGCATCATCGCACGCCCTTTTATCGGCTCCTATCCAAACTACGAGCGCACTGCACGGCGCCACGATTATTCGCTTGACCCAACAGGGGACACGATTCTCGATGCCCTCACGCGGGCGGGGCGCGATGTCATCGGTGTTGGCAAGATCTCGGATATATTTGGCGGGCGCGGTCTCACACAGTCCCTCGGCGTCAACGAGAGCAATACGGATGGTATGGAAAAGACATTGAAGCTCTTGGATGAAGATTTTACAGGGCTTGCCTTTGTCAACCTGGTTGATGGTGATATGATCTATGGGCACCGCCGCGATATTCCAGGCTATGCGCGCGCCATGCAGGAGTTTGACGACTGGCTCACGGCGTTTCTCCCACGCATGCATGAGGATGATGTGCTGATGGTGACCGCAGACCACGGCTGCGACCCGGGCGCAAAGGGTACCGACCACACACGAGAATACGTTCCGTTCCTCGCCTTCGGCAATCATATTTCTCCCGTCAATCTCGGCACCTATCCGACTTTTGCCATGATCGGCGCAACGATTGCAGATATGTTCCATGTCTCTCTTACGACGGCGGGCGAGAGCTTTCTTCCGCGCATTTTGAAATAGGTGTCCGCTATGAATATGTACGACCTCATCACAAAGAAAAAACACGGTGGCACACTCACCAAAAAAGAGCTTTCCTATATGATCGACGGATATGTGTCCGGTGATATTCCCGACTACCAGATGTCTGCCATGCTAATGGCCATCTGGTTCTGCGGCATGACGCAAAAAGAGACGGCCATGTTGACACAGATCATGGCGGCGTCTGGCGATCAGATTGACCTCTCCTCCATCAAGGGGGCAAAGATCGATAAACACTCTACGGGCGGCGTCGGCGACAAGACCACGCTCATTGTCAGCCCCATCGTCGCCGCATGTGGCTGCTATGCCCCAAAGATGTCCGGACGCGGCCTTGGGCACACTGGCGGTACCGTGGATAAACTTGCATCCATTCCGGGCTACCGCACAGATCTTGACGCGGCGGAGTTTCTGCGCGTTCTGCGCGATTGTCATATGAGCCTGATTGCCCAGGCAGGTACACTTGCACGTGCTGACAAACTACTCTACGCACTGCGCGATGTGACGGCAACCGTTGACAGTATCCCACTCATCGCTTCATCAATTATGAGCAAAAAGCTTGCCTCCGGCGCTGATGCCGTGCTCCTCGATGTGAAAGTCGGACGCGGTGCCTTTATGAAAACGGCACAGGATGCACGCACACTCGCAGAGGCGATGGTCGGCATCGGCATAGAGTCAAAGCTCCCAACGGCTGCCCTGCTGACCAACATGGAAGCACCGCTCGGGCGTGCCATCGGCAACAGCCTCGAGGTAAGTGAGGCCGCCCTCGTCCTGCGTGGAAAAGGCCCCGATGATCTGCGCGAAGTATCGCTCTCTCTCGCCGCTGGAATGCTGCATCTTGCAAAATACGGTACGCGGCAGGAATGCCGTGCACGCGCCGAAAAAGCACTCGCGGACGGCACGGCATTCGAGGCACTCCAGCGCACCGTCGCCGCACAAGGAGGAGATACTGCCGTACTGCATGCCGCAGAATACTTCCCACAGGCGCACTTTACGCGTACCGTCGCAGCTGAAACCGGCGGCTGCATCACGCAGCTGGACGCAGAGACCGTCGGCCGCGCCGCTGTGCTCCTCGGTGCGGGACGCGCGACAAAGGACGCTGACATCGACTATGCAGCAGGTATTTATCTACATAAAAAGTATGGCGATGCCGTCTTATCCGGAACCCCCATCGCAACGCTCTACGCAGAAAGCGAGGAGCAGCTTGCAGCAGGCGAGGAACGCTTCCGCATGGCTGTTAAAATCGACGCACAACCACCTGCACCGGAAAAACTCATCTACGGATATGTGGATGCGGAGGGATTCCATGACCGATAGAGAACTCATCGCAGAGGCAAAGCGCTTCCGCACACACGCCTATGCTCCATATTCCGGTTTTTCGGTCGGCGCCGCACTCCTTGGAAAAAGCGGTCGCGTCTATGGCGGCACCAACGTCGAAAACGCCTCCTATCCTGTCGGTATCTGCGCTGAACGTGCAGCGCTTGCACACGCCGTCTCAGAAGGGGAGCGGGTCTTTGAAGCACTTGCCGTGATCGCGGACAGCCCGAACGTCTGCACGCCCTGCGGCATGTGCCGCCAAATGCTCGCAGAGTTCCCTATTGCACGCATCATCCTCGCCAATATTGCAGGGCATACAGAGGTCCTCACCATCGCCGACCTTCTCCCCTGCGCCTTCGGCGCTGACAGTTTATCTGCCGAACGAAAGGAGTGTTCTCGTTGACCGCACTGTCCCAACATATGAATGTGAACGATCTGTTCAATCTTCTCCTCGTCCCCGTCTGCATCGTCCTTGCATCTCTTGCAGCCGGCATCACTGTGGACCGATTGATCCGCCGCTATATAGATCGTCACCTCGCCGTTGAAGAGAGTACATGGAAGTTCGTATTCATCCGCTCCATGCAGGGTGTTCCCATCTTTTTCAGTTTCATCATCGGTCTTTACTGGGCGATTGACGCCGTTGAGATCTCGCCGACGCTGACCAAACTGCTCTCCTATCTGCTCTTCACCAGCAACGTCTTTTCCATCACGCGTGTCATCGCGCGCACCGTCGACGGCGTGATCACCATGTACTTTGACCGCTCCGACAGAAACCTACCCAAGACGACCCTCCTAAATACCATCCTCATCGGTGTCATCTATGCCATGGGCATCCTCGTCATCCTCCAGTACTACGGCATCTCCATCGCGCCCATCCTCACGGCGGCAGGTGTGGGCGGCATGGCAGTTGCGCTCGCCCTCCAGGAAACCCTGGCGAATATTTTTGCGGGACTCCACCTCATCCTCTCGCGCCAGCTCCGTCTCGGCGACTATATTAAGCTCAGCAGCGGAGAGGAGGGGCGTGTCACCGACATCACGTGGCGCTTTACCACCATCATCCCCGTCGGAGCGAGCAATACAATCATCGTGCCGAATAAAACCATCGCGGGTGCGAATATCACCAACTATAGCCTGCCCACGCAACAAATCAATATCACCGTCCCCATCGGGGTCTCCTATGACAGCGATCTCGAAAAAGTCGAGCGCATCACCGTCGAAGTGGCAAAAGAGGTGCTCGCCCGTGTGGATGAAAAAGCCACAGCAAATCCCGTCGTGCGCTTCACAGACTTTGGGGACTCCTCCATCGACTTCGTCATCGTTCTGCAATCCAGTATCTTCGATCAACAGGGCCTCATCAAACACGAGTTCATCAAGGCCATCACCGAACGCTACCGCATCGAGGGCATCGACATCCCATACCCCATTCAGACAATGATACAGGAACAGGGCATCCCTGCCCCTGACGTGCAGAAAAACCAAACCGCGGCGACACCCCCTGTCCGCTAAGCTGCGCTTTCTTACCGTGGGATAACTTATCCACAAAATACACAAGTTATCCCCAGTGAAACTGTGGATAACTTGCCTTTTTCATAGAGGTCTCCCTCCCTTCTCCTTGTAGTACATTTCATAAAATCCAACATCTCTGCACATTTCCCCTGTGGATAATTCTGTGTATAAACAACTATATATAGATTTTCTATTGACGTTTCTCCACTATATGTTGTATAATGCACGAAAGCGGCGGCTTTTCCCGCCCAAATCTATCACGCCTGCCATGCGGCGGGTAAAGGAGAAATGCAGCATGATCGTCAACGACATTGATGTTACAGTAAACGGGCTCCCCGACATCACCGCCCGCGAGGTTGAAAACTATATCGCCTACGTCGAAAAACAAACCAACGAGAAACTAGATCGCCTCTCCATCACGGCAGCAGAAGATGGACGCGTGACCCTTGGCTATGAGATGCGTCAGCCGAAATTCGAACGTGTCCGCCGCATCACGGGCTACCTCGTCGGTACAACCGACCGTTGGAACAACGCCAAACGCGCCGAGGAACACGAGCGTGTCAAGCACGGACTCCACTGAGATCCACATCGCCGGCATTGCGCGGGATTCCATCGTTGATGGGGAAGGGCTGCGGCTGACCGTCTTCACGCAGGGCTGTCCACACCGCTGCCCCGGCTGCCACAACCCCGAGACGCATCCGCTCGTAGGCGGCACCATCACAACCGTTGGTGCCATTGTCGCAGAACTCGATGCCAATCCACTTCTCACGGGGCTCACCCTCAGCGGCGGTGAGCCTTTCTTGCAGCCGTGTGCACTCCTTCCTCTAGCGCGCGCAGCGCATGCGCGGAGCCTCGATGTATGGAGTTATACGGGCTACACCCTCGAAGAACTGGAGGCACGGAGAAATCCAGATATAGACGCACTGCTTGCTGAAGTCGATGTCCTCGTTGACGGCGCGTATCGTGCGGAGGAACGCGACCTCACCCTCCACTTTCGCGGCTCACGCAACCAGCGCGTGATCGATCTGAAAGCCACACGCAAAAGAGGATTGCTCACGCTGCTCTATGGGGATGAAAAAGAGACAGTATGATTATAAGTCAACATCCGGCATACAAAGTAAACAGGGCATCGGAGCAAACGCCGATGCCCTGTTTCTATACGAATCCCCATGCCCGTTGTCGTTTATGGGAAAATCACCAGAATCACCCCTCCTACCGCAATCATTGTGACAGCGATGCCATGCAAAAGACGGATCTGTTCATGAAAAATAATATATGCCAAAATGACGGCAAAGACAACGCTCAGCTTATCAATGGGGGCAACCTTTGAAACTTCCCCCTCTTTGAGTGCCATAAAATAGAACAGCCACGAAAGTGCTCCTGCAATCCCGCTCAGCGCGATAAAGAGCAGCGCCTTTCGGTCGGCGAACACGGCCGGAAGCGCTGCGATATGCCCCTGTACAGCAACAATCCCCACCAGAAAAACGGCCATAATAACAGCACGCACTGCGGTCGCAGCACTGCTGTCAAGCCCCGAAAGGCCGATCTTTCCAAAAATGGATACAAATGCCGCACACAGCGCCGACAGCAGCGCATAAAAAAGCCATGCACGCATTGCCGCTCTCTCCTTTCATATTTGGCTGTTTAGTATAACATGGTTTTTGCAGTACCGCAAACGCGCTGCTGTCCATTTTGCAGCGTTGATGACAGCTTTTTCTTTTCAAATACAGCGCGGTCGTGTAGAATGGGGGTAAGTTGACTTTACAGGGTGGGTGCAGATGATACGACATGCAGAGCCAAAAGATGTGACAGAGATCCTGCGCGTCTATGAGTGTGCACGCGCTTTTATGCGCCGGACAGGCAACAAAACGCAGTGGAGCGGAGGCTATCCCTCAGAAGAAATCGTGTATGCGGACATTGAGAAAAAAACAGGCTACGTAATGGAAAGCGAATCGGGCGCAGTCTATGCGGCCTTCGCGCTTATCCCGGGGGACGATCCGACCTATGCCCATATCGAAGGTCAATGGCACAGCACCACCCCCTATGCCACAATTCACCGTGCGGGCAGCGATGGCACAAGGCGCGGTACATTCCGTGCCATCGTCGATTTTGCACGCACAAGATATAATCATCTGCGTGCCGACACCCATGCAGATAATCGCCCCATGCAGGAGTGTCTGTGCAAAAGTGGCTTCTTGTACTGCGGTATTATTTATCTCCAAAACGGTGACCCGCGCCTTGCCTATGAATGGATTGCCGCAGACAGCAAAGCACCTGTTCCCGCGCAATAGAAAGGAGTCCTTCTATGGCAAAAATCTTTTACCCAAGCTGCAAAATCAAGGCAGATTTTCCCGAAGAGAGCGAAAAAGTACGCCTCTATCTTGAGAAACGGCATGGCGTCACCACAGCGGGCTGCTGCCGTCCCCATCACGTTCATCTGACAAATACCGATCATGCCGTGGTCATCTGCAACAACTGTGCTGCCATTGTCGAGGAGAGTTCTAGGACGGGCGCATTTACCTACGTTTGGGAGCTGATTGATCGGGACGAAGACTTCCCCTTTCCCGACTATGGCGGCGCACGCATGACCGTACAGGACTGCTGGGCAGCGGTGGAGCGGCGGGATATGCAGGAGGCAATCCGCTCTCTCCTGCGCAAGATGAATATTAACATCATCGAGCAAGAGGAAAATTTCGATCAGACGCGCTTTCACGGTCTTCCGCTCCTTCAGCCCTGTGTGCCGGGCAACGCAAAGCTTGCACCACGCCGCTATGAAAACGGAAAATCGCCGATGTTCACCCCCATGTCTGAGGAGCAGCAGCGCATCTACCTGGTGAACCATGCAGAGAAACTACCGGAGAAAACGGCCGTCTGCTCCTGCAAATACTGCCGCGATGGCATACAAGCGGGCGGCAAAGAAGGCGTGCACATCTTGCAGCTGCTTTTCCCAAAGAGAACAGGAGGCCTCATATGATTGAATGCGTAAGCGTTGGAGATATGATCGAGACAAATTCTTTTTTTTATATTGATGATGAGACAAAACACGGCTTTCTTATAGATGCGGGCGCAGAGGGCGACAGGCTCGCGGATCATGTCGAAAAAAACGGTTGGACGATTGAGCGGCTGCTGCTGACGCATGTGCATTTCGACCACATTGGCGGCGTGGATGATTTTCGCCGCCGCATCCCATGTCCCGTATACACCAGTGAAAAGAGCGAGCGCTACTGCAAGGACCCCCTATGGAATCTCTCTGTTTGGGGACAGGCTCCCATAACGCTTTCCGATGTAAAGACCTTCGCCGACCGGGAGATCATCACGTTGCAGGCAAATCCCAAAATGTCGCTTGAGGTGCGTTACTCTCCAGGACATACTACGGATTCCTGCATTT
>CALIBA010000216.1 GCA_938045435.1 uncultured Selenomonas sp. | reverse complement strand
CTCCTTCAGCATATCGCATTTCGATTTTGTACGCGAGGCGATGAGGATCTCCTCAAACACCTCCGGATTCTGACAGCATTTATGCACGGCGACACTCGCCACGCCGCCCGCACCGATAATCATCGCTTTTCCCATAACAACGCCTCCTTCATATACCCCTATCATACAACAGTAAAAGAGCCACCGCAAGCGGCAGCTCTTCAATATCATATGCTTTCATACCACATCAATGATACCCGCCAAGACGAACAGGTTCTTGCTTTGGAAGTGCGGATATATCAATTTCTTTTGCTGCAATAAAAGCACTGCTGAGATCCAGTTCCGTAAATGTATCATCATGTTCCAGCGCCATTTCATCGGCTTCTTCATCTGTCAGCGGAAGCATCGTCATGCGCACAGAACGCAGCGCCTTTTTCTCGGGATCAACTGCCACAACCAAATGCAGATGTTTGTGATCCGGATGATCATAAACATAGCAGGTATCATCATCCAAAAGCCGCGCAGCAGTCTTGCCGAATGTTCTAAAAATATAACTGCTTGTTGCACCATAGCGAATATTTTTACGCAGATGGTATCTATCACCGGTCAAGGAAATATCAACCACTTTTCCACTTGCAGCAGAAATCCCCACAACAACATTCTCATAGGTACAAAATTTAACCTGAATCCCCCAGACTGAGCGGATTTTATCAAAGGATGGTGCTCCCCATTTTTCATACAGTATCTGCTGTGTATCACCTAACATAACCCCCTGATAAGAAAAATCCTCTGTATATACCCTGCCTGCTGCGTCCCCACGGGAAAAAACAATAAATGAACATAAAAATACCATCGCCATAAAAATTATATGGAGATAACGATGTCGATATACCATAGCTGCTTCCTCCACGATCAAAAAGAAAAGTTGCCATTTTTTATAATCTCTATGATCTTTCCTGTCCGCGTTCGCCCAGTAACGGATAAATCGGCTGTCCCAATCATGAAATCTTCATGTACAAGTGAATGGTTGACCCCATGCCGGCGCAGTTCATCTTCTGTCATTGCTTCTCCTCCCTTGAGACAGGTCGGATAAGCTTTTCCGAGGGCAAGATGGCAGGAGGCATTTTCATCGAAAAGCGTATTGTAAAACAGGATGCCACTCTTTGAAATAGGAGAGTTATGCGGAACGAGCGCGACTTCTCCAAGATAGGAGGCTCCATCATCTGTAGCAAAAAGTTCTCTTAGCTGCTCTATGCCACTTTCTGCTGAGAACGCAACGACTTTTCCCGCACGGAAGGTAAACTGAAAGCCTTGGATGAGACTTCCATGAAAGTGGAGCGGCTTTGATGCAACGACAGTACCATCCACCCCATTGCGCAGAGGAAGCGTAAATATTTCCTCCGTAGGGAGATTTGCCGCGAAAAGTACGCCGTCTGCACTCTCCTCTGCACCGCCCAACCAGATATGCCCTGGAGGCAGTTGGATACGAAGATCTGTACCAAGTCCGTTCAAATAATGCAGTTCCTCTAAATCCTGCTCATTGAGGAACTCTGCTGTCTGCTGCAGTAATGCAATGTGTTTCTGCCACGCTGTCACTGGATCCTGTCCTCCGGTAATCCGGACAGCCGCTAGAATCTCATGCCAAAGATTCTCCATAGCATCATGTGCGCTGCACTGCGGAAACACTTTGCACGCCCAAGCCTCTGTTGGGATAGAGACGACACACCATGTATTCTGATTGCTCATCAGCCTGCCGCGATAATGCTTAAGTGCTGCGCCCGATGCCTGATTCGCTGCTGTCAATTTTCTCGGATCAATGTCCGAGAAAATATCTGGGTTCTGCGCTGCAATCGATATGAACGCTGCCCCTCGTGCTGCACAGTCATCATAAAACTGCTTACGCCATTCTGGAAACTCATGAAATCGCTCCATTGGCGCATGTGTATACCGAATATGTGCAAACGTCTCATCATTCCAATTCACGATAACATCATGTGCACCTGCAGAAAATGCCTCAGCAGAAAGTGCATGAACAAAATCCGCACAACCAATTGGTGCATGGATCACAAGAAGCTGATCGCTTTGCAGATTGACCCCGATACGAATGACCAGCTCTGCATATTGTTTCAGGACATCCTCTTTCATCTTACACCTCATCTGTATCAAAAATTAATGTAACCGGCCCATCATTGACAGAAGATACCTGCATATGCGCCCCAAAAACGCCATGTTCTACATGTATGCTATAAGATGCAAGGTTTTTCAAAAAACATTCATAAAGTATCTCTGCATGCTCCGGCTTTGCCGCATGTGAGAATCCAGGACGTCTTTTTTTAAGATCTGCAAACAATGTAAACTGTGAAATAACAAGTACCGCTCCTCCCACCTCTGCTAGTGTATGATTCATCTTGCCGGAGGCATCAGAAAACACGCGCAAATGGACAATCTTTTCCACAAGATGTGCAGCTTCTGCTTCCGTATCATGCGGTGCAATCCCAAGGAGAACCAGATACCCCCTATCAATTTTACCGCAGACTGCACCATCAATATAAACCGCCGCTTCTGTCACACGTGTAAGTACAGCACGCAGAATAATCCCCTCTCTTTCCCTGTCAATATGAAAAGAATGAATGCATCAAATGGGTCAGTGCTAATTGATCGCAGCGCCCCATCGTCTCACGTGAAGAGTGCATGCCTAAAATAGGCACACCTATATCCATCGTACGCATTGGAATGACTGTAGAGAAAATAGAGCCAAGGGTAGCACCTCCCACAGCATCAGAATGGTTTGTAAACACTTGATAGGGAATCTTCTCTCGTTCACAAAGCGCTCGAATCACTGCAAAAGACTGCGGATCTCCTGCATAGGATTGATTTGCAGCGACCTTCAGCACAACGCCGTCTCCAACCCGTGGACGATTGGTTGGGTCGGCTTTTTCTGGTGCGTTAGGATGCAGACCGTGCGCAACATCTGCAGAAAGACAAAAGCCGGAACAGACTGCCTGTAAGTACTCATCCCTGGAAAAACCAAGCGCCGAATATACGCGCTCTAAAATCACGGATAAGATTGCTGAAGCAGCCCCCTGCTTTGTTCTGCTCCCTACCTCCTCATTATCAAACAGAGCAGCAACACGGATGCCATGATGCCCCTTCCAGCTATGAATCACATCTAAACAGGCCTTAACAGAGGACAGATTATCAAGCCGTGGCGCAGAGATAAACTCCTCATGAACCCCAAGCAGGCATCCTTCCTCTACAGGATAGACATTCAGCGCATAGGAAAGAATATCCTCCGCCGAAACATCCAGCCAATCTGCCAGAAGGTCAAGTAATATCCCCTCATCATCTGCACGTGCCCCCATTCCATCCGTCAAAAAAAATAAAGGCAGGAGATCTTTTTGCGGCTTCAGCTCAATTCCCTCATTGACCTTACGATTCATATGAATCGCGAGATTAGGAATAATCATGAGCGGCCGGCGAAAATCCACAAGACGAAGACTTGGAGAAAAAGGATCCTCTGTACGTGTTGCCACTGCCCCTGCTATGGATAGAGGTCGGTCCATCCATGTATTGCGAATCATACCTCCGTATACTTCAACATTGAGTTTCCCGTACCCATGTTCTGTAATAACAGGATTTGGTTTGATGCGAAGACATGGAAAATCTGTATGAGCACAGACCATGCGAAGCGGCCCCCTCGGATCTTCGCCAATGGAAATGATCACAGCGCCTGTATCAAATAACGGAAAATGAACTGTCTGTCCTGACGTGATACCGCTTTCGATAGGGGCATGAACAGACAACAATACATCTTGGTCATTTCTCCTAGCTGCATGGTAGGGAGATGTCGTGACATGAATAAAGTCCATCAATTCTTTTGCACAAAGTTTTTCATCTATCATCATTTTGATCTCCCTCAATATCCCCAATCACAGCTATCCAGAAACAGAAAAAGACCCGCCCATAGGCTGGTCTTCATTCTCCTGTAAAATGGTCGGGATGACAGGATTCGAACCTGCGGCCTCATCGTCCCG
>CALIBA010000215.1 GCA_938045435.1 uncultured Selenomonas sp. | reverse complement strand
CTCAGCACGTTCCTCAAGGATCGCCCACGCAGCTCTTACCTCATTGCGGACAAGCTTACGCCGCAGTGCATGAATCCATCGTCGGACACGCCTGTTGCAGATATGTGGGAAATGCAGCGGAAGCTGCTCGGCGTAGATCGCATGGACATCTACTGGCTTCATAACCCGACCGAGGCTCCGCACTGGATCGAACGCGTGGCAAAATTCTTTGCGGGCAAAGACGACGCACCGATGATCGGTGTCTCAAACCACAACCTCGCAGAGATCAAGGAGGCGGACGAAATCCTTCGTTCGCACGGGCAAAAACTCGGTGCGGTACAGAACCACTACAGTCTCATGAACCGCACCTCCGAGGAATCCGGCATCCTCGATTACTGCCATGCAAACGACATCCGATTTTTCTCGTATATGGTACTTGAGCAGGGTGCGCTCTCGGGGCAATACGACACACATCACCCAATGCCGGATAACGCAGCGCGTGCAGCTGTCTACAATCCGATCATGGACAAGATCGAGATAATGAACACTTCTCTCAAACTGCTCGCAGACAAGTACAAGGTCAGCATCGCACAGATCCCCCTCGCATGGGCGATCAGCAAGGGCACGCTGCCCATCATCGGCGTGACAAAAGAACACCATGTCACAGATGCCGTGCAGGCAATGAAGATAACGCTCACCTCCGAGGAGATCTCCCTGCTCGAGAGCACGGCGGACAAACTCAACTTCAACACCATCCGCTTATGGGAAAAAGAGATGGTGTAATACGGAAATATGAGTTAAAAACACAAAAAGAAGGCTGCTGCACCAAACGAACGTGCAGCAGCCTTCTTTTTGATTTTGGAACCACGGACCGTGTCTGCTTTTCCTAAGGAATCACCGATCGTATCCTTAATCCTTCTGTTGTTCAGCCGAATGACAGCAGGAAGGAGGTTCGTCACATGACGAGCAGCTGCTGCCGCAGCAGTCCTCCCTGCCCAGACAAAAGTTTCGATAGACGTGGCGGACTGCAAAAAAGAGTGCGACCGCCACGAATGCACCAACGACATAGGTCGCCATAGGAATCCCTCCTCAGAAAACGAATCCTTTCATCAGAATCCGAGTGCCCGACCGATCTGATAGACAAGAAGCGAAACAAGCCAAGCAATCGCGAACATATAGACGGCAGAGAAGCCGACCCATTTCCACGCGCCCGTCTCTTTCCTAAGCGTACCGAGTGACGTGACACACGGCGTATAGAGCTGTGAGAATACCATGAAGGCAAGCGCAGAAAGGCTTGTAAACGCTGCGCCCATACCTGTCTGAAGCATCGTGGAAGCCGTATCGACCGCATCTGCCGCCTCGGTCGAGACATCGGCAACACCATAGAGAATGCCGATTGTCGCAACGACCGTTTCCTTCGCCATGATGCCGGAGAGGACAGCCGCGCCAGCCTCCCACGTTGCAAAGCCGTGGAATGTGAAGAGCGCAGACATCCAGCCGCCGAGCGTCGCGAGGATGCTGTCCTCAATCTCGCACGGACCGCCGAAGTTGTAGTTCGACATAAACCAAAGGATGACCGATGCCGCAAAGATAATCGTACCCGCTTTGATGAGATAACCCTTGCCCTTGTCCCACGTCTCCAGCAAAACTGAATTCATATCGGGCATACGGTACGGCGGGAGCTCCAACAGGAAGGTCGAGCCCTGTGCCTTGAACAGCGTCGAACCGAGCACCTTCGCCACGATAATAGCCATGACCATACCGATAATATACATAAGGAATACAATGTTTGCTGCATTGTTGGGAAAGAACATCGCCGCAAACAGTGCCATGATCGGCAGCTTCGCACCGCACGTCAGGAACGGTGTGACGAGGATCGAGATCATGCGATCCTTTTCCGAGTCGAGTGCACGCGCACCCATGATGGACGGAACGGCGCAGCCGAAGCCCATCATCAGCGGCATGATCCCCTTGCCCGTCAGCCCGCAGCGGCGCATAATCGGATCCGTGATGAACGCGATACGCGCCATGTAGCCCGTGCCGTCGAGGAACGAGAGGCAGAAAAACAGGACGAAGATGAGCGGAACAAACGTCAGCACCGAACCGACACCCGCGATGATGCCGTCCGTGACAAGCGAGACCATCCAGTCCGCGACCCCCGCCGCGACAAGCGAATCCTTGACAAAGTTCAGGAACTGATCGTTGATGAGCACCTCGAGTTCGTCGGCAATGGGCTGACCGATCCATGTAAACGTGATCTGAAACACGCCATAGAGAATCAAAAGGAAAATCGGCAGCGCAAGCGCACCGTTCGCGAGAAAACGATCAATTTTCTCCGAGCGCGTCGCACCGACATTCTGCACAGTTACGGCATACTTCACGACTTGATCGATGAGTGCATAGCGCGCCTCGATGATCGCCTCTTCCTTCTCCGCCTCCGTACGCGAACTGCTCTCGATCTCATGGATCTTCACGATATGTGCCTTGACGAGGTCGCTCGGCTGGTACCGTGCCATGACCGTACTCGTAAAGACATCGAGCAGCGTCTTTGTACTCTTGCTGCTGCGCCCCGTCGTCTCGACGGTGGGCATGCCGAGCGCCTCTTCGAGCTTCGCCGTGTTGATCTTGATGCCGCGCCGCTGTGCATCGTCCTGCATATTGAGATCGATGAGGAGCGGAATCCCCTTCTCAAGAAGCTGCACCGTGAGGAAAAGATTGCGCTCGATGTTCGAGCTGTCCACGACATTCAGGACGAGATCCAGTTTCGTGCTCGTCAAGTAGTCGATGACGATTTGTTCCTCCGGCGAGCGGGCATTGATGCTGTACGTCCCCGGAAGGTCGACGATAGAAATCGCCCGCCCCTTGTAATGCGTGTGACCGATTTTCTTGTCAACCGTGACCCCCGGCCAGTTTCCGATTTTCTGACGCGCACCTGTCAGTGCGTTGAATATGGTCGATTTACCGGTATTCGGGTTTCCGGTCAGTGCAACTGCCAATGCTGACATATCTCCGCCCTCCCCCTAACCGATTTGCTCGACAGATATGAGTGCTGCGTCCTCGCGCCGTATGGCAAGGTTATACGAGCGAATACCAATCGCGATCGGGTCCCCCATAGGTGCCGAACGCAGAACCGTCACCTTCGTCCCCGGAATCATCCCCATCGACATAAGACGCTGCTTGAGCGGTGACTCGCTGATTTGCAGAACCTTCAGCGTCATTCCTGTCTTCCCATCCCTCAATGTCAATCCATGACACCTCCTAAAATCTGTTCGTTATCAATACAAATGATAATGAAACTACCTCTACACCGTATATGATACCTTACTTCCTATCAGTGCGTCAAGGGGTTTCATCCATCAAAAAAAAATATGCTATAATCATCTCATCTTGCAAACGGAGGTAAGTAGATGAATCTAGCTGCAATATATCAGCCGCTGCTCATCATTGCAGCGGCACTGGCAGGCATCGGGCTCGGGTACGTGACGGATTTCCGTGAAGCTGCCGCACATGTCATCACACCTGCATTGATGGCGTTGCTCTACGTCGTCTTTCTCTCTGCCGACGGCGGACAGCTGCGCGCGGCATTTCGGAACGTCCGATTCACGGTAAGTGCCCTCGCCGTCAATTTCCTGTGGACTCCCATTTTCTGCTATGGACTGGGACTTCTTTTCTTTCACGAGAGCATGGACATGCAGATTGGGCTGATGATGCTCCTCGTGACG
>CALIBA010000214.1 GCA_938045435.1 uncultured Selenomonas sp. | reverse complement strand
CGTCCGCCGCCTTGACGGGGAAATAGCGCTGATGATCGCGCATCGGCGTGATGACGGCGGCATCGGGAAGATCTAGATATTTTTCCTCAAAGGAGCCGCTGAGTGCCGTCGGGTACTCGACGAGATAGAGCACCTCTTCGAGGAGCTCCGGCGTGATCTCCGCTGTGCCGCCACAAGCACGTGCCGTCTCAGCGATCTGTTCACAGATCATCTCACGACGACGCTCAGGGCTAACGATGACATATGCCTTTTCACACGCTGTCTCATAGTCTGCTGGCGCAGAGATGACAAATTCCGCTGGCGCAAGTGTGCGGTGCCCGCGTGAGACTCTGCCGCTCGTAACATTTGCGAGTGTAAAGAGAACAATCTCTGTGCCGTAGAGTGCAGTGATCCAACGAATGGGACGAATAAAGCGAAAGTCTAAATCCCCCCACCGCATACTGTTTGGCAGAGGAAGTGTATGTATGAGCTGCGGCAGCAACTCTGTAAGGAGGCATGCCGTCTCTGCCCCCTGCTCATGAATACAGGCGTAGACGTAACCATCACGCTGGATTAGCTGCACAGGATCAATGCCCTGTCCGCGCGCAAAGCCCGCCCCCGCTTTCGTCGGATTCCCCTCTGCATCAAAGGCGATGGCGACCGATGGGCCGCGCGTCTCCACACGCACATCCTCCTGATGCGCCGCAAGTCCCTCAACGATGAGTGCGGTGCGGCGCGGCGTGCCGATGGTGCGCAGGCTGTCATAGGTGAGGCGATGCTCTTTGAGCATATCGCCCGCCAACCGCTTCAGATCAGAGAGCAGCAGCGGCATGACATGTGCCGGAACTTCCTCCGTACCAATCTCGAGCAGCAAATCCCTCTTCATGCCTTCCCCTCCTTCCTCAACATCGGATAGCCGAGCGCCTCTCGCTGTGCAAGATATGCCTCCGCGCACAGCCGCGCGAGCCTTCTAACGCGCCCGATGAACGCCGTGCGCTGTGAGACACTGATTGCACCACGTGCGTCGAGCAGATTAAATGTATGAGAGCATTTGAGCACATAATCATGTGCGGGGTGCACAAGACCTGCTTCAATGACCCGTACAGCCTCCGCCTCATATTTATCAAAGAGCTCAAAGAGCAATGCTTCATCCGAAAGTTCAAAAGCATAAGTTGACTGCTCATATTCATTTTGGTGGAACACATCACCATAGGTGACGTTATCCGTCCACTGTATATCATAGACGTTTTCCACGCCCTGAATATACATGGCGAGCCGCTCAAGACCATAGGTGATCTCAACAGAGACGGGCTTTACATCCTGCCCACCGACTTGCTGAAAATAGGTGAACTGTGTAATTTCCATGCCATCTAGCCATACCTCCCACCCAAGGCCCCATGCGCCAAGGGTCGGCGACTCCCAGTTATCTTCGACAAAACGGATGTCATGCTCTGCGGCGCGGATGCCAAGCCGCGCAAGGCTCTCAAGATAGAGTTCCTGTATGTTATCCGGCGAGGGCTTCATGATAACCTGAAACTGATGGTGCTGATAGAGACGGTTTGGATTATCCCCATAACGCCCATCTGCGGGACGCCGCGATGGTTCTACATAGGCAACGTTCCATGGCTCTGGACCCAAAACACGTAAAAAGGTCCACGGGCTCATCGTACCGGCGCCCTTTTCCATATCATAGGGCTGCGCAAGGATACAGCCCTCATCTGACCAGAATGCCTGCAGTGCGAGGATAACCTCCTGGAATTTCATGCAAACAACTCCTCCAATAAAAAACCGCGATCCTCATAGAATCCGCGGTTTTCCAAAATCGTTGAACACCTATTTGAAGTTCTCCTCCATACTATGGAAGATCTGTGACTGTGACTGACTCGCCTTCGTATTGTGCACATTTCGGAATGCCGCCGATTCATCAGAGGGAAGTAGTGCACATACAATGATAAGGATAATGAAACAAACGACTACTGTACCAATGATCTTCCGCTGATAGGATGAACGAGCTGCCTGCACACGCTTGATGCCCTCTTCCATCTCTTTGCTTCTCTGCGCCCTGGTTTTGCTCATGGGTACCCCTCCTCTCTTGGAGCTGCTCCAGTGTATATAACTTAAAACAGGCTCTGCTCCTCATAGATCGGCTCATTCATTTTCCGATAGCAGTAGAGCGTCGCAAGTGTATCGGCGAGCGCCCCATGTGCCTGTGTATTGCCCCAATCATAACGGTAGTAATACGCACCCTCGACAAGCTTCCACCAACGATAGCCACCGCGCCTGGCATCCGGAACTTTGCGCATCTCAGAGAACGCGAGCATCACATCGTACTGATTCGGATTGGTAATCTGAATCCCCGACTGCCCTAAAAGACGAATATCAAATGCAATGTTATACCCGACCAGAAGAGTCTCCGGATCATTGAATATGCGCTCTAACTCCTCTCTATGCGAAAGAATCGGCGCACATCCCTCCACCATGGCGGGAGAGATACGGTTGACCCGCTCTGCATCCGGCCAAGAGCGCTTTCGGGTTGGTGCATACATACGATCTATAACGGTCTGCCCCATCCCATTTACAATGGCAAGGGTCAGCACCTCATCATCACTGCGAAACCCTGTGGTCTCGGTATCAAAGACGAGGAGCTTTTCTGTCATGAAAGCCCGTCCTTTCCTAGTCATTTCCTCCCAAATCTCCACGGCTTTCGTCGTAAATATTATACAATATCGCAAATCATCTGTCAAGAAATCACCCGTTCCAAAAAGTGCTGACAAGCAGTGAAATTCCTCTGGAAAATCCTATTGCAAAAGTCTTGAACTTCGACTAGAATATTTTTATAAATAGAATTTCTGTTCATAGAAAGAATCTATAAACTGCATAAATCATCTTATGGAGTTTCCCAATAAAAGGGACACTCTCATGATCGA
>CALIBA010000213.1 GCA_938045435.1 uncultured Selenomonas sp. | reverse complement strand
CATAAAATCCTCCTCCCATATAGGTACGGAAACATGAGACAATACGGCTCTATCATCTATGCTGATTCGACAAACTGCATCTAAGCCATACTGTCGCAAAAATAGGGACTGCCGAAGCAGTCCCTATCGTACGTTTCCTCAGCGCTTTTCCCGAATGCGGGCGGCCTTTCCGGTAAGCCCGCGCAAGTAGTAAAGTTTTGCCCGGCGAACGATGCCGCGGCGCGTCACTTCAATCTTTGCGATACGCGGGGAATGCACGGGGAAGAGACGCTCAACACCGACACCGGAGGCGATGCGGCGCACGGTAAAGGTCTCACGTACACCTGTCCCCTGCCGTCCGATGACGACGCCCTCAAACACCTGAATACGCTCACGCGTCCCCTCAACGATGCGGGCATGGACGCGTACCGTATCGCCCGGCCCAAACTGCGGAATGTCAGACCGCAGCTGCTCTTTTTCCAAAATCTCGATGATATTCATAGGTATCCCCCTTCGCTCGGATGTTCGTAAACAGCACCTGCCGCCCAGCGGACCATCCATACACATACCAGAAGAATATAGCATAGGATGATATTTCATGCAAGAAAAATTTTACGTTCACGCCTCTCTCTGCGGCAGGTGGGCTTTCCAATCAGGCTCGCAGGTGACACAGTTCCGTCCATTCTGCTTGGCTGCATAGAGCGCCATATCTGCGCGCTTTACAAGCTGTGCCGGAGAATCTTCCTCTGTGTGATACCAGACACCGACCCCGCCGCTGCACGTAATATGTTCTGTTGGATGCAGATGCGCATCCGCAACCGAGGCGCGGATCGTATTGGCAAAGACCTCTGCCTGTGCACCATCATAATGCAGACAAAGAATGAGGAACTCCTCGCCGCCCCATCGGATGAGCACATGACGGCGGTCAAGATGCGGTCGTATCGTCTGGACGAAATTCACGAGAACCTCATCCCCCGTATCATGCCCATACGTATCATTGATGTGCTTAAAATGGTCAATATCAAGCATCACCACAGAGAACGGCTCTCCTGTCTCGCGTGCAATACGCATGAAATCTCGCATCGATTCGCTGAACTTATTACGGTTATAGCAGCCCGTTAAGAGATCGACAACCATGCGCTTGGTGACCGCATTGACCTGACTTTCAAGCGTGATGGAAAGTTCCGAAAGGTACCGCTCATGTGTAGCTCTATCGAGAATCAGCTGAATGATAAAAAACGCAATCGTATAGATTCCAAAAGGAACGAGATACGCATGCCATGGAAACACGCGGAACTGCATGGACAGACCATCAAGCACTGAGAGCGCAACCATCGTAACAAACGCCACAAAAATTGCACGGCAATGCACATTCCCCCTACGCTGACTGAGAAAGAGCCAATAGCCCGTCAACCCTCCGCAGACGAAAATCATCGGGAAATAGGCGAAACGAAGAACGTACATCCCATTCAGTCCGAGCAGTTCAAGAATGACTGCAAGCGTGCATACCGCACCATAGATATAGGAGATGCGCCGAATGCGTTTTTTATATTCCTCATCAATGATGCGAAGAAAGAGCGCATTTGTAACGACGGGAAGCAGATAGGATGCGATCAATTGAACGTGCCACCAAAACACGGGCCAATCGAGCCACAGATAGATGGTACTGGAGGCCCCCAACATCCAGAGAAAGAACATCATCAAAAGCATGATGAGGTTCAGATAAATGCCCCGCAGCTCGCTTTGTACAAAGAAATAGACACCGAGCAGCATAACGAATACAATGATCGCCGTAATGCCGCTGATGTAGGGGAGATCGAAGATGAACAGCCGTTCAATCTGATGCGCCTCCCTATCAAGACAGATGCGGTCAAACTGCCCAAGCACCCACGGATTATCCGAATATACCTGAAAGATGAGATAACTGCCGATCGCCTGTTCTGGCAAATTGACGATGTGCCATTTCCGCCCATAGGAAAACAGCTGACGTGTGAGCGCCCCATAACGATAGATGGAGTTCCCATGTAGAAAGATTTGAAATGATTGATCGGTAGAATAAAAGAATAAGCTCTCATCTGGATCCGTATCCGGCGGAATGTAAACACGAATCCACACATATTTTACCCCTGTGGGAACATTCACCCCATGTTGTGGATCATAGGTCTTCCACATCCCATCCTCTGCACGGAACTGCGGCACGATCCGGGCTGGCGCATGAAATATGGGCGTTTTGGATTCCACCCAGTATTGCCATTCCAGATCGCCTTCCCATGCAGATGCTCCTGTGCAGCCGATCATCATGAAAAACAGAACCACAGCAAGGCTCATCAAAAACAATCGTTTGCACAACGATCCTCGCCCCCTTCCAGATCGCACAATACAGATTGTTCAGTTAACGGGATGCACAA
>CALIBA010000212.1 GCA_938045435.1 uncultured Selenomonas sp. | reverse complement strand
AGTCCGACGAGCGCCGTGCCGTCGCTCACGAGCGTCATCCCGCCGAGCGGGGAAGTGTAGTGTGCCGTGTAGATCATGTTTTCCTCCGATTCCTTTCTTTTGCTGTATTTCAGTATATACAGCGGATCAGGTAAAGGCAATGGTGAGGCGTCAGGAAAAGGAGGCGGGTTGGGCATTCATCTTTCTCGGTGTGAATATCGACGCTGTGCAGGTTGCGAGCGGGCTTGGCATTCGCGTCGGGAACGCTGTGGAGTTCGCTTGTGACGATGAGGGGGTGCGCGAGAATTTTTCAACGCTTGGTACAATGACAATGGCATTTTCCAAGACGGGCGTCGTTGTGCCGAGCTGGTCAAAGAAGATCAGCGAGCATCTTGCAAAGAGGAGAAGTGGCAAGAATTGAGCTAGGGGCATGGCGGGGGCCCTTTTGGGAAAACAAATCTCTTGCAGGGACATTTTTCTCATGTTAAAATTATATGAAAAGAATCTGAAAGGAGAACGCTCATGCTTTCCCCCGCTCAAACCCCATCGGCGCAGCTCATGGCAGAGATTCGCCGCTACATCACAGCGCACCTGCGGGATGTCGCCGAGAGCATCGAGGAGGTGCCGTGTGAGATGCCGCACCATACACATTCTTCCTTTGAGAAAGTGCGTGAGCGGTACGGCGCCGTGCGTAAACGCGGCGTACGCGCAGAATCCCCAATACACGGTGCAGGCATTGTGTGCCCGCGCTTCGGTACGCACCTGGACGGCATTCTTTCACGCCTGAGGAGTAGGATCGACAAGGCAGATGAAACCTTTTCCGAGCGCCTTCTGCGTCTCATTGACGAGCGCGGTATGACCGATGTTGAAGTTTACAAGCGTGCGGGGATAGACCGCAAGCATTTTTCCAAGATGCGCAACGACAAGAACTACCAGCCGAAAATCAAGGTCGTCTATGCTCTTATATTTGCGCTCAGGCTGAATCTCGACGAGGCGAAGGATCTGCTCGCGAGCGCGGGCTATGGGATCTCACCCGCACGTGAATACGATCTTGTGATGGAGTTTTGCATTATGGAGGGATACGATATTGACACGGTGAATGGGATTCTGTATGAGATGGGGATGGATGTACTGATGTGATCTTTATGCGTTGATGTATGATACAGGGATGACAAGGATAAACATTACTTTGGCATGGATAATAGCTGTCCATGCCTTTTTCTGTACGGACAACGGATAAAAAATGTCGCCTGTGCGGCGACCTGTGGATGTGAACACTCTGGTAAAATAAAGGCAGACAGAAAAAGTGATATGGGAGGTATGTATCATGGGTATCCTGCAAAATATTTTTCATGCCGTGCATCCGCCGTGTGCGCACTGTCCCTATCATCTCGGGCTGATACGATTTGTGCAGAGTCCGTGTCCTGCGTGTATCATGTACGGTTATCGCATGTATGACGAGCTGACGCGCGGACGCAGGCACATTCTCGGCCTTGAGCGGACAGGAGAGCGACGGGACGGAGCGGATGATGGATTTCAAAAACAGGGGTGATGGGACTTATGCAAGGTATCATCATAGGAGTTAAGGAGTTTATCCACATAGTGGCGCTCTTGATTCAATACGGCATCACAAAACTGCTGTATGGTATCTTTATAGTGATGAAGATACTTATTTTACTATTGATGGACTTATTGCAGTAGAGAGGCGGGCAGGAGCGGTATTCTGCTTTGATAAAGTTTAGTCCTTCCCGCTGGCATATCCCTTTTCGGCGGCCTCAACGGCAAGACCGATGATGCTCTTGTGTCCGGTCTTGCTGAGCATGTTGCTGATGTGGAAGCTCACGGTGCGCTTTGTGATGCCAAGCTCCTGTGCAATCTCATGATAGCTCATATTGCGGCAGACGCGTTGGAGTATGGCAAACTCGCGCTCCGTGAGCTGTACCCCTGTTTCACCAAAGGAGGAGGTGCCCAGCGCATCGGGATAGATTTGGGCGCCCGCCATCGTCGCGCGGATGCAGTCGGCGAACGCTTCCCCCGAGGACTCCTTGTAGATAAAGCTGTCGGCACCTGCTGCACGCGCCCAGTCCAAAAAGGCGATTTCCTGCATCCCTGTCATGAGGATAACGCGCAGCTCGGGGAACGATGCCTTCAGGCGCTCACAGATTTGTATGCCGCTCGTGCGCCCCTCCATGCAGATGTCCATGAGAACGAGATCGGGGCAGAGCCTCCGGCACGCGGTCTCTGTCAGTTCAGAGAGCGTGCAGGTGCCGACGATACTCAGATCCTTCATGGGAGAGAGGATTTTGACAAGCCCTTCGAGCAGTATTTTTTGATCGTCTACGAGTAGGATCTTTATCATGCTGCGTTCTCACCGACCTTTGCATTGAGTTCAAAATGGGGACTGGGTGTGATCCTAAGGACACCGCCGATCCCCTGTATGCGCTGCATCATGCCGCGCATACCGCCGCCGGGGGTAAAACCGTGGGGGCAGCCAAGACCGTTGTCGGACATCTGCAGAACAGCGGTTTGGACATCGAAATCCGCGACCTCGC
>CALIBA010000211.1 GCA_938045435.1 uncultured Selenomonas sp. | reverse complement strand
TCATCATGCCTTCGACGATATTCATGGGATTATCATTCATCAATACGATGTCGGCCGCTTCAATAGCGGCGTCACTGCCGACAGCCCCCATGGCAATGCCTATGTCAGCAAGTTTGATGACCGGAGCATCATTGATGCCGTCGCCGACAAAAGCGATGGGAGACCGGCCATGTTCTTGGCGCAGTGCTTCGACAAATCTCACCTTGTCTATAGGCAGCAGCTCGGCATGGAACTCATCTATGTTCACTTTTCCGGCAATATCTTTAGCCACATCACTGCGGTCGCCCGTAAGCATGATTGTTTTTCCAACCCCGGAGGCTTTCAGCCTGGCGATGGTCTCGGCGGATTGCGGCTTTAGGTTATCGGAAACGACGATATGTCCCATATAAACGCTGTCTACAGCGACATGGACAATGGTACCTATCTTTTTGCATGACTGGGGAGACACACCGGCACGCGACATAAGTTTTTCGTTTCCGGCATAAACCTTACGATTGTCGATGATTGCCATGACACCTTCGCCTGCAATGTTCTCATAACCGGTCACTCTTGTTTTGTCCAATGGCAAATTGCAGGCATCCCGTATCGATGCCGACAAGGGATGGTCAGAAAAACTTTCCGCCAATGCAGCCAATTCTATAAGCTCATGCTCCGACACCATTTGGGAATATACGGCAGTGACCGAGAAATTGCCTTCTGTCAGAGTCCCGGTCTTGTCGAACACGACTGTTTTTATATGCGCCATCATTTCCAGATAGTTGGAGCTTTTTACGAGAATGCCCTTTCTTGATGCTCCGCCTATTCCGCCAAAGAACGTCAGCGGGACAGACACGACCAGTGCGCAGGGGCAGGAAATCACCAGGAAAATCAGAGAGCGGTTTAACCAGACAAGCCATTCGCCGCCCACAATCAGCGGAGGGACCAAGGCAAGCAATGCAGCCACAGCCACGACAGCAGGAGTATAATAGCGTGCGAAACGGGTTATGAACTTTTCACTCTTCGCCTTGCCTGTATCCGCGTTTTCTACCAAATCGAGGATTTTCGCAACGGTCGATTCTCCAAATGTCGCCGACGTACGGATCTGCAGAACACCTGTGAGATTCAGGCTTCCGCTGATAACGGTATCGCCTTCGGAAA
>CALIBA010000210.1 GCA_938045435.1 uncultured Selenomonas sp. | reverse complement strand
TCCCGAAGCTCATAGCCGCCATAGAGATTGGCAAAGCCAATGGCTTGATAGCGCCTGCCCCTTACCTCATAGCTGATACATTTGAGGAAAGGCATAGCCTTTTCCAAGTTGATGCAACGCACCTTTGTAAGGTACTCCTGAAAATGTGGTGGCAGAGTATCTGATATTTCTATCAGTCTCCTAGCTCCATTTACAGCCATCACAGGTTGGGAATTATTCGGCACGAAGTCATTAAGAAAACTATATGTGCCATTAACGGGAGCGTTCTGTCCCAAGAGGCGGATGGCTTCAGATAGCGTGCAGCCCTCCATACGCATACAGAGGTCGATAATGCTTCCGCCCCGTCCCTCGCCATAATCTATCCAAAGGTTCTTCTCTGTGTCCACCTTGAAGCTCGGATGCGTTTCCTCCCTGAGCGGTGAACAATACAGGGCATAGGCAGCAGTCCTACGTACAGGCTTGACGCCTTTCCTTTCGAGATACTCCACGATGGGATATCGCTTGATAAGTGATAAATCTTCTTTTTTCATTGTTTTGATACTTTAATGGGTTGAATGATAATTATTTATGTTTGTCTGTTTTTATGGTTTTACCGTTTCCAAAGTTTTCCCCCTCCAAACTTTTTCATCTTTCTTCTTACTACATACTATTTTGTGATAAGTGATTGATAATCAGTATTACTTTGTAGTATAAGATAATACTACACATTCTACTACATTTGGCTACTACAAGTTTGAAGGAGTGGGCAGGGCAAGATTTTCCTAATTTTGTAGACATAGATGGGGCTACCACCGTTTCTTCGTTTGCTCACCTTTATGTATCCTGCTTTCTTCAAGGCTTCGCCCATCCGCTTGGCAACAAGTGGCTGGTGGGTATAAATACCCAAATAAGTGAGTATCTCCGTAGTGGTCATTAACGAATAACTTTCATCCTCCGTTGGCTTTTCAAAACAACGCAGCAAGAGCTCCATTTCTGCAGTCTGTACTTGAAAGTCCTCACTCTCTCTGTATAGTTCGGCAATCTCATCATCATCAAACCAATAGCGAAAGCCTGACTTTAACAGGGCTTTGGCTTCCGCATAGACATTGTTCATCGAGATAGCTTTTGCTCTCTCAATATCTATGGAAAGCACTTCAAAGGGCAGGAAGCGTCTGCTTCCTGTAGGGTCTGTAAGAAAGTCATTGCCGTTCACCGATGCCACAAAGCTTGCCAAGTGGGGATGTTCCTCCACATACTTGTCATACGGCATACGGTATTTGACCATCGGGCAGGTAATGAGGTTCTTCAGCTCGTTCTCATCCCGCTTATTGAGAGCTTTGAGCTGGTCATCTATGTTTACGATGAGGTTTTGCCCGATATAGGTGAGCGTGTCTTTCTCCTGTGGATATATCTTGCCGGTATAACTGTAACCGTGCAGTTTGGGTGGACAAAGTAAATCGAGAAACGTTGTCTTGAACTTTCCCTGCTCACCTGTGAGCACAAGGCAGGTATGGTTACGGCACTCACGGTCGTCCATCGCATTGGCGACCACCGCCACAAGCCATTTGGTAAGATACGGAAACCACTTGTCAGAGTTGCGCACGACCACGCAACTTGCCAGTTCGGGAATGGCTTTCAGTGAAAAGGGAGAACTACTGCTTACATCCACCAATGGCAACCTTTTGAAATACTCCTGTATTGGATTGACACGTGGAGAGAAGCTGCTCTCGATGATAGAGTATAGATTTTCCGATGAGGTTATTATCCCGATGTCGTTGTCTATCTCCCTGCGGAGCGTGTTGATTTCATAGCGGCCCACCTTTGAGAAGTGAGCATCATTCTTGCTACGATATTCAGTTCTACCCAATACCGTATTGTATCTGAACTCGTAGTGAGTGGAGAGATAGGCTTCTATCTCCGAGTTCTTGGAGGAAATTCTTCTCGGTCTGGGCATATTGTTACTGCCTTCCGATTTGCCTTTATCTGCGCTTGTTTTCATTATATGCTTGGTTTGGTTTCCAAGAGTGAAGTTATTAAGAGAACGGATAAGTTCCAAGCATTCGGAGAGTGCTTGCATAATGTTGCGTCTGTCTGCTATAAAGTTCACATGTATATTTTGTCGTGGCAGGGCAAGAAAATGGGATTTTTGCGGAAAACAGAGTTGGGAATGATAGCTACAGCCAAAGACAGAAATGTGTGTATTGCCTATGTTTGCTGTATTTTGCGCCGATTGGGATTATCCTTCATATAGGATAAACGGTGAAAGAAGAAATCAAAGAATAATGCGAAAAAGGCAACCGATAAGATATGTTGTCTTTTCCTTCAAGTTCCCTATATTTCCCTGCTCTTCCCTGCTGCTTTGAGGTATGGAAAACAGATCCTACTTTTGCAGGCAGAAACGTGCGATGAAACGCAGAACAGACAAAGGAATTACAAACAAAATAACAATAAAACTATGGGATATTTTATTATTACGGATTCAAATTGGGCAAGGTTGAGGAATGAGATACTCAGTCTTGCCGAGATCTGCCACAAGGCATTCGGAGAACAGAGCAGGCACACCGATTGGCTGCACAATGGTGATGTATGCAAGTTGCTCAACATCAGCAAGCGCACATTGCAGCATTACCGGGATACAGGTGTACTTCCATTCTCTCAGATCGGGCATAACAAGCGTGAGGACGTGGAACAGTTGCTCCAAACCAAAACAGAGAAATCAAAAAATGGATAAAACTAAAATCAACAAATAAATAGGAAGATTATGGAACAGGTAAGAGACTTAAACATGGAGGCTGACGATATGCAGGTGGTGCTGTCAGCTATCAGCGGAGTAAGCAAGAGAATTAAGGAAGTGGGACAGACACACAAGCCGCTGTTTGGCGGTGA
>CALIBA010000209.1 GCA_938045435.1 uncultured Selenomonas sp. | reverse complement strand
AGCAGCTTTTTTTGCGCCCGCAGTATCGCAGCATCCTGTTTGATCCACAGCAACAGTCTTACTCCTGCTCTGCCGTCTGAACCCCGCTGACTGCCGTGCGCTCAAAAACAACACGAACACCTTCGGCAATCGCCAGTGTTACCGTCTTATCGTCAATGGCTGTAATCTCACCGTGCATACCGCCAAGCGTAATGATACGATCGCCTACCTTGAGTTTCCCCAACATCTCCTCGCGTTTCTTCTGTGCCTGTTTTTGCGGACGATAGAGGAGGAAATAAAAAAACACTACCAAAATGATAATGGGGCCCCAAGAACTCAACTGTGCCATCATTTCTGCATCCATAAAGACAAAACTCCTTTGTTCAACTCTTATGATAATGATTCATAAAATCCCGGTAAAAAGATGAAAATGTTCCCGCGAGGATCGCCGCCCTCATCTGCTGCATGAAATACTGTAAAAAATACAGATTATGCAGTGTCAAAAGACGCAGTCCAAAGATCTCCTGTGCACGGATTAAATGCCGAATATACGCTCTCGTATAACCATTTTGGCATGTATAACATCCGCAGCCATCCTCCAAAACACTATGATCGTGTGTATAAACTGCATTCTTCATCACGAGACGCCCCGTCCATGTCATAGCCATGCCATTGCGTGCCACACGTGTTGGAAATACACAGTCGAACATATCTATGCCGTACCGAACCCCCGTCAAAAGATAATCCGGTGTGCCAACGCCCATAAGATACCGTGGTTTTTCCTGCGGCAAAAGCTCTACTGTATAAGAGAGCATCTCCTCCATCATCTCATGCGGCTCTCCGACACTAAGCCCGCCCACCGCATACCCCGGCAGATCCATCTCTGTCAAAACCGCTGCATGCCAGGCGCGCAGATCGCGGTACATCCCCCCCTGTACGATACCAAACAACCCTTGCCCCTCAGCACCCTGCATCGCCTGCTGGCAGCGCAGTGCCCAACGCTGTGTGCGCTCTGTAGATGCCTTGGCATATGTATGATCTGCGGGATAGGGAATGCACTCATCAAAAGCCATAACAATATCAGAGCCAAGACATTTCTGAACATCCATTGAAATCTCTGGGGACAAAAATTTTTTTGAACCATCAATATGGGAACGAAATGCAGCTCCTTCCTCCGTGATTTTTCGTAAATCCGTGAGGCTGAATACCTGAAACCCACCACTATCCGTTAAAATCGCACCATCCCAACGCATAAAGCGATGCAGCCCACCAGCCTCTTTTATCAGCTCCATGCCGGGACGAAGGTAGAGATGATAGGTATTGCTCAGGATAATACCTGCACCAAGCGCATGCAGTTCGTCAGGAGAAATGCCTTTCACCGAGGCCAGCGTCCCTACGGGCATAAAAATCGGTGTTGGAAAACTCCCATGAGGGGTATGCAGAATCCCTGCACGCGCTCCGGTCATCTCATCCTGACGAATCAACTCATAGGTAACAGCCGCCAATAAAACACCACTCCGTATCATATCATAAAAGCAAAAGATTTTCAAAATGCAAAGACTCACCCACGCCGTCGCAATTCCTCCCGCAGCGTACGCGTCATAATCTCCACATCAGGCCGCACACCTGTCCATAGATAAAAAGCCTCTGCCCCTTGCGCGATGAGCATGGCCTCGCCATTGACAACAGAAAGTCCATGCTGCTCTGCCTCACGCAAAAACCGCGTCTTCATAGGGGTGTAGATCAAATCATATACAGCAGCTCTTGGGTTCACGACAGACCAGTCGATTGGCGGCATCTCTTGTATATGGGGTGCCATTCCCATAGGCGTAGTCTGAATGATAAGATCCGCTGCATGCAGTCGATCAGAAAACGCTGTCTCTGAAAAATGAAATGCCTGTACATCGCCATCTGCAGCAAAGTCTTCACATAAGAGCATCCCTTTCATAGGATTTCTAACACCAATGCTGATTTTTTTCGCTCCCTGTTTCAGAACCCCCCAGAGTGCCGCACGTGCAGCTCCTCCGGCACCAAGCAGGACAACTTGTTTTCCATCAAGCACTATACCACGCTCTATCAGTGCTGCCAAAAAACCGCATACATCGGTATTATACCCCACAAGTGTACCGTCCGGTTCAACCACCACCGTATTAACGGCGCGAATACGACGGGCATCCTCATCCAGTACATCCATGAGGTCAAGGATTGCCGTCTTAAACGGAATCGTCACATTGAACCCGCAGATCCCGGCATCACACAATCCTCTCACCGCCGAATGAAGTGCCTGCGGACGTACGGGAAGCGCAATGTACACATAGTCTAAACCGGCTACCCGAATCGCTGCATTTTGTATCAGCGGTGAAAGGCTATGTGCAATGGGCGAACCAATGACACAGAGCACTTTTGTTCTTCCCGAAACCATATTCCCTCACTCCATCAGCTGTTTTTTTCGCGCACCTCATCGAGAAGCCCCATTTTCAGCTCATAGTAGCTCGGTGTCATATCCAGATAATGACAGTGCGGATTCTCAAAGCGCTGTTCTTCCTGCCAAATTTCATGCTGTAACTGTTGCTGGACATACGAGCGAATATCAGAAAGCGGCGGCAGTATCTCCGCGCGGCGCCCATTCTTTATATAGAGACGCCGTAATTGAACTGCCTTGAATCCATCGAAAAACCGACTTTTCCATGGTTTTCGCGGATCCACATAGCGGAAAGGCTGCGATAAGTCAATTGGCTCACCATGAACGGCAAGCATATCAGCAACCGCTTTTCCATACGAATCATAAATGCGGTAAACATCCTTCAGCCCCGGATTCGTCAGCTTTTCTACATTTTCTGACATCTTGATGCGCGGTAGAAACTTCCCATTCCGCTCAACAGCGACAAGCTTATACACCGCACCAAACACGGGGTCAGATTTGGCTGTAATCAAACGCTCGCCAACCCCAAAGCTGTCAACGCATGCCTCTTGCAGCAAAAGCGACGATATTGTAAATTCATCCAGACTGTTCGACAGGATGATTTTACAATCTGTCAGACCTTCTTCATCCAGTGTTTTTCGAATACGCTTCGACAAATACGCAAGATCCCCCGAATCAATGCGAATTCCAGCAAGCCTATGCCCTTTTGGCTCTAGGATTTCATGCGCTGTCCGAATGGCATTGGGAACACCTGAATGAATCACATCATAAGTATCAACAAGAAGGACCGTGGCCTTTGGGTAAATCTCCGCATAACTTTTGAATGCTTCGAATTCATCTTCAAAGAACATCACCCAACTATGTGCCATGGTCCCCGATACCGGAATCCCGAACTGCTGTCCTGCGGACACCGTTGCCGTCATATCGACCCCGCCAATATAGGCTGCACGTGCACCATATGTGGCAGCATCCATATTATGTGCACGCCGTGCACCAAAATCTGATACAATACGGCCTTCAGCGGCGCGCACAATACGGGAAGCCTTCGTTGCAATGAGCGACTGATGGTTGATTTGTGAAAGAACTGCCGTCTCTAAAAGCTGCGCATCAATCACAGGAGCAATAATGGTCATGAGCGGCTCATCCGGGTAGATGATCGTCCCTTCTGGCATCGCATAAATATCACCGCGGAAACGGAAATTCCGCAAAAAATGCAGGAACTCCTCGGAAAACAGCTTTTGTTGCCTAAAAAAATCAATATCTTCATCCGAAAAAGAAAGATTCTCTACAAATTCAACAACGTGCTCCAAGCCCGCAAAAATAGCGTAGCCGCCTTTATCCGGAACAGAGCGAAAGAACACATCAAAAGCGACGCGGACATCACCACTGCGTTGACAAAAATATCCATAAGACATTGTCATCTCGTAAAAATCCATCATCATGGATAAATTCCGCTTGTCAAACTGCGTCATAGTCTTCCCCTCCCTGATTCAATACAAAAGAATTCCCCACAACAATACCCGCTCATTATATCATTTCTCCGGCATATGCGCAAAAATTCTTACACACCATCTTTCTGTGTGCGCAAGAAAGCGCGATCAGATTCTGAGAGTCCTGCATGTTCTAACAGCTCCGGACGGCTGCGCAAAGTTACAAGGAGCGACTGCTCACGCCGCCAGCGTGCAATCTCTGCATGATTCCCAGAGAGCAACACCTCCGGTACGGACTTTCCCTCAAATATACGCGGTCTCGTATACTGGGGATAGCCAAGAATCCCATCAAAAAAGGAATCGGTTGGAGCAGATGCAGCATCTCCAAGAACACCATCGAGCATGCGGGCAGTCGCATCCACAACAAGCATCGCAGGAATCTCTCCGCCAGTCAACACAAAATCCCCCACAGAGAGCAACAAATCGGCCAGATCATAAACACGTGCATCAAAACCTTCATAATGCCCGCAAATAAGAATAAGCTGTTCATAGGACGCAAAATCTTTAGCCTTTTCCTGGGTAAATACTGCACCTGCGGGATCAAATAGAATGATACATCGTTTTTGTGCAGAAATATCCGTCTGCGTCAGAATGTCGCGCACTGCGGCGTAAAGCGGCTCCGGTTTCAGTACCATCCCGGCACCGCCGCCAAACGGAGTATCATCCACATGGTGATGTTTATCCGTCGAATAATCACGGAAATTCGTAAAGTGAACATCCAATATACCGTGCTCAATGGCCCGCCCAATAATGCTGCTTCCAAACACTCCTGTAAACATCTCCGGGAACAGCGTCACAAGATCAACTCTCATATATCCTCCTGCCTATATAAATCACTCATATTTTGCAGGATTTTTCTGTTTTTTTCAAGTATATTTCAGAGACCGTTGACAATTCATCTCATCTTACGTTATGATGCTAATTGTGAGACTTAACCCAATCACTCAAATTTTCAGTTACCTTAAGGAGACCATGAACCCAATGCGAACCACAACAAAGCTTCTCTCTCTGCTGCTGCTTGTATGCACCATTGCCCTCGTCGGCTGTGGCGGAGCAAATACAGCACAGGAGAAAAAATCCACCACCCCCGCCCCCTTCTACATCGTCACCTCATTTTACCCCATGTATGTTGCGACAATCAACATTACAGACGGCGTTGACGGTGTGGAAGTTCACAATATGACAAAGCCGCAGACGGGATGCCTGCACGACTATCAGCTGATGACTGAGGATATGAAAACTCTTGAGAAGGCCGACGCTTTTGTTATCAATGGTGCAGGTATGGAAGATTTCCTCGACAAAGTGACATCACAGCAAAAGAAGCTGAAACTCATAGACGCTTCACGCGGCATCGAGCTCATTCATGATGAGGAAGAAGGGGACAATCCACATGTCTGGCTCAGCGTCACAGATGAGATTCAGCAGGTGCGCAATATTGCCGATCAGCTTAAGGAAGCTGATCCCACACACGCAGATGACTATGAAAAGAATGCTGTTTCCTACATTGAAAAACTCACTGCCCTCAAAACAGAGATGCATGCAGCACTCGATGATGTGCCACATAAGGACATTGTCACATTCCATGAAGCATTCCCTTATTTTGCAAAAGAGTTTCATCTAAACATCATCGGCGTCGTAGAGCGTGAACCCGGCACAGAGCCGACGCCAACAGAGCTGCAGGAAACCATCGAACAGGTCAACGCACTCTCCTCCAAGGTGCTCTTTACGGAGCCGCAGTACTCCCCTGCCGCTGCCGAGACGATCGCACGCGAGACAGGTGCAAAGATATACACCCTCGACCCTGTGGTAACGGGTGAAGCGACCCCCACAGCAAAGAACGCATACCTCGATACCATGCGCAAAAACATGGCAACACTGAAGGAAGCACTTCAATAATCCCACATAAGTCAGTACAGCAAAAAACACCGACGACATCTCGTCGGTGTTTTTGTTTCAACATATGTCCCGCTCAGCTACGCGGGAATCTCCATATCAGGAACCTCAATGCGTGGTGCTTTTCCCTTCGGGAGAAGGGTAAACACAGATTTTAGGAGTTTCTGCGTATAAGGATGCTGCGCGTGTGCGAGATCCTTTCCATCCAGTTCCTCCACAACCTTTCCAAAGTACATGACAACAACGCGTGTGCAAAGGCGCGACACGAGCGCGAGGTCATGGCAGATAAAGAGGATTGTGAGATTTCGCTCGCGCTGAATACGCACAAGCAACTCGACAATCGTCTCCTGCACAGATACATCGAGTGCGCTCGTTGCCTCATCGCAAACCAGAATCTTCGGCTCAAGCGCAAGTGCGCGCGCGATTCCGACACGCTGCCGCTGACCGCCGCTCATATTCGCAGGATAGCGCTCGGCAAATTCCTCCGGGAGATCAACCAGCCGCAGGAGCTCTGCCGCTTTATCATAGGCAGAACCCGTAAGCAGTCCAAAATTCCGCAGCGGTTCACAGATAATATCTTTGATCTTCATCTTTGGATTGAAGGACGTTGTCGGATCTTGAAATACCATTTGGATATTGCGCCGCATATTGCGTGCCGCTTCCCCATGGAGACCGGTGATCTCTTTCTCTTGAAAGAAAATCTGTCCCTCCGAAGGTTTATGCAGCTGCATGAGCGTACGAACGAGCGTACTCTTTCCACAGCCACTCTCACCGACAATACCAAGGATCTCCCCGCGATATACGGGAAATGTAACATCATCGCATGCAGTGAGTACCTTTCCGCCCTCCAAAGGAAAGCGCTTCGTGATATGATCAATGCGCAGAATAATCTCACGCTCCGATGCGGTCATAACGCTCCCCTCCAATCTGCGGCACTGCACGCAGGAGTTTCTTGGTGTACTCCTCCTGTGCGTGCTCAATCACCTCTTCGGCTGTGCCATGCTCGACGACATTGCCGCTTTGCATAACCATGATCTGATCGGACATATAGGCAGCAACCCCGAGGTTGTGTGTCACAAGGACAATGGATGTGCCATCCTTCTGGCAAATGTCCATCAGCTCGTTGACGACCTGCGCCTGCGTTGTCACATCCAGTGCAGAAGTCGGCTCATCGGCAAGCAGCAGCGCCGGCTTAAAGAACATCGCCATCGCGACACCCACACGCTGACGCATACCGCCGGAGAGCTCGAACGGGAAACTCCGCATCACGTTCGCGGGATTGGAGAGGTGCATACGCGCAAGCATATCCTGTGCCTGCGCTGCTGCCTCCTTCTCCCCCATCGTATCATGGGTTTGAATGTACTCGACGAACTGTTCGCCAATGGTACGAATCGGATCCATCATACTGCCGCTGTCCTGGAAGATCATCGCAGCAGTCTTGCCGCTCACATGCCGCCAGTCCTCTGCGCTGCACTTCGTCATATCTTTTCCGTCATAGAGGATCTCACCGGCCGTCACCCTGCCGACATGCGGCAGGCAGCCGAGCATCGCCCGAATGACGGTGGTCTTTCCGCTGCCGCTTTCGCCGACAATGGTCAGCACTTCCCCGTCCTTGAGAG
>CALIBA010000208.1 GCA_938045435.1 uncultured Selenomonas sp. | reverse complement strand
TTCAGCCCCATCGGCAGTAACTGTTTTCGATGCAGTTCTCATTTATATTTGTATTATTCTATTTTATGGCGCATCGTTTGTCAATCGTGAATGTGCGGAAAACGATCCCCTAATCGTGGGGCTGCGCTTGACGAAATGCAGCGTTTGAAGTAAAATAAGCATAGAAAAAGGGCACTGCCGCTCAGCGGTTGCCCCTTATACATGCGAGAAATTCCCCGCCTATTGTTTTAGGGACGCAAGGCGGGGCTTTCTCATTTATCGTTTAACGGATAAGACTAAGATGGTGAACACAACGAGAAATGTCAAAAACTCGTAGGTCTCCATACAGATCCCCCCCTTTCGGGGGCTGAGTTACCACTGCGCCTATCAGTGCCTTTTTCCATTATAGCAAACAAATGTATGATGCACAAGGAGAGAAAACACAATGATTATCTCTTGGGATGAGTACTTTATGGGCGTGGCGATCTTCTCCGCCTACCGCAGCAAGGACCCGCACACACAGGTCGGCGCGTGCATCGTCAACGAGGATAAGCACATCGTCGGCGTCGGCTACAACGGCATGCCGAACGGCTGCGACGACCGCGAGTACCCGTGGGGACGGACGGGCGAATTTGCCGAGCAGAAATACCCCTACGTCGTGCACGCCGAGCTCAACGCCATTCTCAATGCAAGCACGTCACTGAAGGGCTGTCGTATCTACGTCTCCCTGTTTCCGTGCAACGAATGCTGCAAGGCGATCATCCAGAGCGGCATCCGCGAGGTCGTCTATCTCTCGGACAAATACGCCGCGATCGAGGCGACCAAGATCTCCAAGCGCATGTTTGACTCCGCAGGCGTTCGCTGGCGGCGGATGGAGACAGAGCTCGGCGAGGTGCCCGTAAACTTCATGGTAAAAGAATAACATAAAGGCTAACACAAATCGTATGAAAGAATCAAAGGAACCATCGTGTGAATACCTCTACAGATTATGATATCATTGTGGTCGGTGCGGGGCATGCGGGTGTCGAGGCGGCG
>CALIBA010000207.1 GCA_938045435.1 uncultured Selenomonas sp. | reverse complement strand
ATATGCTGAAGGAGAAGCTCGCAGGGGGCAGGACAAAGATAGAGACGGCGGCAATCGATGCGGACGATGTTCCGGCGCTGACTGCGCTCATCCGCTCATTTCAGCCGGAGGTGGTGCTGAACCTTGCGCTTCCATATCAGGATCTGCACATTATGGACGCATGTCTTGCAGCGGGCGTACACTATGTGGATACGGCAAACTATGAGCCGAAGGATACAGCGAAGTTCGAGTATAAATGGCAGTGGGCATATACAGACCGTTTCCGTGATGCGGGGCTGACAGCACTCCTTGGTTCTGGATTTGATCCTGGGGTGACGGGCGTATTCAGCGCGTATGCGATGAAACATGAATTCGATGAGATCAACTACATTGATATTCTTGACTGCAACGGCGGCGATCACGGCTATCCATTTGCGACGAATTTTAATCCGGAGATCAATATCCGCGAGGTTTCGGCAAATGGGAGCTATTGGGAAAACGGTGCGTGGGTCGAGACGGAGCCGATGGAGATCAAGCGTGTCTATGATTTCGCCGAGGTCGGGCAGAAGGATATGTATCTCCTGCACCACGAGGAACTGGAATCACTTGCAAAGAATATCAAAGGGATCAAGCGGATTCGCTTCTTTATGACGTTCAGCGAAAGCTATCTGACACATCTGCGCTGTCTGGAAAATGTTGGCATGACCTCGATTGAGCCAATCGACTTCGAGGGAAAGAAGATCATCCCCCTCCAGTTTCTAAAGGCTGTGCTGCCGGATCCCGCAAGTCTTGGCCCGCGCACGAAGGGCAAGACAAACATCGGTTGTATCTTCCGTGGGAAGAAGGATGGCAGGGATAAGAACTACTATCTCTACAATGTCTGTGACCATGAGAAATGCTACGCCGAGGTCGGTTCGCAGGCAGTCGCCTATACGACGGGCGTGCCAGCAATGATTGGGGCGATGATGGTGATGACGGGCAAGTGGCGTCGTCCCGGCGTGTTCAACGTCGAGGAGTTCGACCCCGATCCGTTCATGGACGCGCTGAATGTCTGGGGGCTGCCGTGGCAGGAAAGCCATAACCCGGTTCTGGTGGACTGATGGCGGCGCGTGCAGAATGGCGGACGGAGTGGGGGGCGGTTCCTACGCCGTCCTATCTTGTCTACGAGGAGCTGCTGGAGAAGAACCTCAAAATCCTCGCGGAAATTGCAGAGGATACGGGGGCAAAGATACTCCTCGCGCAGAAATGTTTCTCCATGTATCATTACTATCCGCTGATTGGGCGCTATCTCTCGGGTACGACGGCAAGCGGCATCTATGAGGCTCGTCTCTCGCAGGAGGAGATGGGCAAGGAGAACCATGTCTTTAAGCCGGCCTATGAGGCTGAAGAAATAATTCAGCTTGCGGCAATCTGCGACCATATCATCTTTAACTCCTTCGCACAGTGGGAACGATTCGGTGCGGCGGCGGCGGGCCGGGCGATTGGCGTGCTGCTGCGCTGAAGTACGCTCTGAG
>CALIBA010000206.1 GCA_938045435.1 uncultured Selenomonas sp. | reverse complement strand
ATGTGCGAGGTTTGTCAAAGAAAGCCATAATGTACTGTGTGTCGATAATTTTAGTACCGGAGCGAGAGCCAATATAGCTCATCTAAAAAATTATCCAAATTTTACTCTTATCGAGCATGATGTTACCGAGCCTATCGACTATTGCATCGATGAAATTTATAATCTAGCATGTCCGGCTTCGCCGGTAAAATATCAGGCAGATCCCGTAAAGACTATTGAGACTTGTGTATTTGGCACGGCAAATTGCTTGCGTCTTGCAAAAAAATACGGAGCAAAAATGTTGCAAGCTTCAACAAGCGAAGTATACGGCGACCCAAATCAACATCCACAAAGAGAGGATTACTGGGGAAATGTAAACCCTATCGGCATTAGGGCTTGCTACGATGAAGGAAAAAGGGCTGCCGAGGCCTTATGTAGTAGTTATAAGCAGCAATACGACGTCGACGTAAAAATTGCGCTGATTGCTGCGCACAAAACGCTCTATTTCATAATCCTCACGGACAAATGACTTGACGACGCGCGTGGCGGCAAAGCTCTCCTGCAAAAGCGCTGTGATCTCCGCAAGCCGCTCTTGGATCACACGGCTCGACTGCTTGATCTTTCGGCCAAAAATCTTCATCGCCTGTCCCACCATCGGGATGACGACGAGCGTTAAGAGAGAGAGCTTCCAGTCGAGATAGAACATCAGAAAAACAGAGCCGACGAGAACACAGGCCTCCGTCACCATATCGATCAGATTGTCCACGAGCGCCGCCTGAATGGCAGATACATCATTTGTGACATAGCTCATAATCTCGCCCGTCTGATGCTGATCATAGTAAGCAAGTGACATACGCTGAAACTTGCGGAACATCACTTCGCGCACATCAATGATAACCTTCTGCCCGATGTAGGAGACGAGGTAGGACTGCCCAAAGTAGAAGATTCCGCGCAGAAAGAAAATGACGACAATACCGATGCAGATGGCATTCAGCAGCGCCATATTCTTATCTGCGAGAACATCGTCGATCATATCCTTGATGATCCACGGGACATATAGATTTGCTGATGAGGCAAGGATAATGCACACAATGGCCAATGCGAATTTCTTCACATAGGGACGCATGTAGGAAAGCAGCCGCTTATAATTCTTCATAAATCTCCCAATGGAAACACCGATTCATCTACGTTCGGCAAGGGCGATGATCTTCTCTGCAACGCGCCTTGCCGCATGGGGCGCACCAAGCAGCTCCACGGCACGCGCGAGCCGCTGTATGATATAGGTGCGCACCGCGCCATCTGCGAGAATGCGCTCCATCTCATCTGCGATGCGTTCCGGCTGTACTTCGTTCTGGAGAAGCTCCGTCTCAAACGTCTCCCCGAGCAGGATATTCGGCAGGGAAAAGCGCGGTACATCGACAAGCAGGCGCCCAATAAAATAGGAAAGTGCAGACATGCGATAGAGTACGACAACCGGCAGCCCCATGATTGCTGCCTCCATGACGACCGTTCCCGATGTCGCCATCGCCGCGCGTGCAATGCCCATCAGTGCATAGCGTGCATCATATGTGAGCGTAACCGGCATGCCGGACGATGTGATGAGCTCCTGTACACGCTCTTTGGGAACACTGCCCGCAACAGGCAGAAAAAAACGCCGCGCAGAATCCTGCGCGTGCAGAATTTTCGCCGCTGCGAGCATCGCGGGCAGCAGCCGCTCAATCTCCTCCCTCCGGCTGCCCGGCAAAAGAAGAATGGGGACATCTCCCTCAATGAGTCCAAAATGTCTGCGTGCATCGGCAGGAGACATCTCTGCCTGCACTGTATCAATGAGAGGATTGCCAACAAAGGAGATATGCGCCCCGGCTTCCTCGTAGGGAGGGAGTTCATGCGGAAAAATAGCGACGATTTCATCCGCAAGCGCTGCAGCGGTTTTTGCGCGTCCCTTGCGCCACGCCCATGCGGACGGCGGAATATAAGAAAAAACGGGAATCCCCCGCTTTTTCGCCCGCGCCGCGAGCCGCCAATTAAA
>CALIBA010000205.1 GCA_938045435.1 uncultured Selenomonas sp. | reverse complement strand
GATCAATTTTATTTTTTTCGATCAGATGCATGAGGAGATCCATCGGCCCCTCGAAGGCATCCAATTTGACAAGATAATCTTTCGACATAGATAATCCTACATAAGGAACCTGAGCAGGATACTGTATATTGCAATCACAAAATCACCAAGCGGTTTCAATATGTATTGCGGGATAGGAGTTACAACACACACAACCAAAATCAGCATACTGTATTGTTCGATAGACTGGTACCGATAGGCAAGATTGGGCGGAAGGAGATTGCGCAGGATATGCGAACCGTCGAGCGGAGGAATCGGCAGCATATTGAAGATCGCAAAGTTGATATTACAGACACATATCATTTGGATAATTTCATATGTAATTGGAGAAACATCTATGTAGTGCCAATAACTCAACTTCATCACATAGAAGGCAATGAATCCAAGAAAAAGATTCATTGCAGGCCCCGCAACAGAAACCAGAATATCATCGCGCCTTGGCTTACGAAAATTTCTTGGATTGATCATCACGGGCTTTGCCCATCCGAATCGTACGAAAAGGAGCATAAGAAGGCCGATCGGATCAACGTGTGCACGAGGGTCCAGGGTTAAACGTCCCATTAGGCGCGGTGTAAAGTCCCCAAGAGCAACAGCCGCACGCGCATGCGCATACTCATGAAATGTCATTGCTATGATAACACCGGGGATTGCCAGTAAAAGCTGTATAAAATAATCCATAAGATTCTCCTGTTATCCCAATAAGAACTCTTTTGCCATCATCAAGGAAATGATGGTTTTTGCGTCAATAATTTCCCCGGTTTTTATACGTTCCAATGCTTCAGACAAAGGAATCTGAACCACATTCACAAACTCATCTTCATCGGTATGCTGGGAACCGGCAGACAAATTCCGCGCCAAATAGAGATGAATGTATTCATTTGAAAAACCGACCGTTGTTGCAATGGTCGTCAGTTTTTCGTATTGCTTCGCCGTATATCCGGTTTCCTCCGATAATTCCCGGCGCGCACAGTGCAGAGGGTCCTCCCCCTCCACATCGAGTTTTCCAGCGGGAACCTCCAATGTAACCTGCTCAATCGGATAGCGATACTGCCGCACCAAAATCACATTTCCGTTCGGCAAGACAGGCAGCACCGCAGCCGCACCTGGATGGCGGATCCATTCACGCACGGCCTCCTTACCGTTGGGCAACCGTACAGTATCACGGCGTACCTGGAGCAGAGTTCCGTCAAAGATGCTCTCGCTGCTGCACTTCTTTTCTACAAGATCCTCATGCATAATAACGTCCCTTTTCAGTCAACTATAATTGT
>CALIBA010000204.1 GCA_938045435.1 uncultured Selenomonas sp. | reverse complement strand
GATTGAACTCTCGACCCCCAGATTGCGAACCTGGTGCTCTCCCAGCTGAGCTACGCCCCCATCTGTTGTTTCATATTTTCAACATGGACGATTATAGCATATCGCACATAAATGTCAACAGTTTTTATAGAAAAAGGGGTGTCTATGACCTGCCCCCCAAAAGTTAGATTGACGAGATCTAACTTTTGGGGGGCACTGTACTTTATGCGGTTCTCTTTTCTTGTCACTCCTCAATCGTCACCGGCATACCGATCGTGATGTGGCGTTTGAGGGCGAGCAGATCATTGTTGTACATACGGATGCATCCCTCAGATGCACGTGTCCCGATACTTGATGGATCATGGGTGCCGTGGATGCCAATGCCATCCCATGCGCCGCCGCTGAGGTTCGATGTGTCTAGGCTGATGAAGTAGGGGCCATAGGCGCCTTCAATCTCTCCGTTGCCGTCGTGGAAATCGTGTGTCCAGTAGGAGGCGTCAAGCACTTCATCAATAGAGAATGTGCCGTCCGGCGTTTTCATATCGCCGCTGACACGCTTCTGCCCGGCATTTTTTCCGAGAGCAACTGGCCATGATGCGACAACGTTCCCATCCTCCAAGAGATAGAGGCGAAACTCACTCTTTTTGACGAGAATGGAGTAGCCTGCAGGAGCGTACACAGCGGGCTGCGCCACCGGAGCTTCTTCCTGCCATGTCGTCTCAGCAGGTGCCGCCTGTGCGGGTATTTCTGTATGCCCCTTCTTGGGAACGGCTTCTGCGAGGGTTACGATGCGCTTTCCCTCTGCCGGTGCCTCCTCCTCGGCAGGTGTGGGGTGTGTGGCTGCTTCGGCAACCGTTTTTTGTCTTGCGCTCTGCTGCGGCGCAGATGGCGCTGCAGCTACCTCCTCTGGAACGGTGAGCTGCGCATACACACCGCCGAAGATGAACGCAAGAACGGCAAGCAGCGCGAAAATCCGCGGATAGTGAGGCCTGCGGCGCAGTTTCTTTCGCCTTTGTTTTTGAGGCTGCGTTTTCATGATGGTTCCTTTCAGATGCACGGCTGTTCCTGCGCATCAAATCATAGAGAGGACTGCCATTTTATTCTCATACTACACTCCTAGCATACCATAATTGGAATTACTTGTATAGAAGAATTTTAGAAAAACGATTCCTCTCACACAGCATTATAAAACGCATGAATCCAGCGCAAAAATAATACCATCCGTACGGATACAAGAGCCTCTTTGCGTCCATGTCAAATGTCATGCAGTGTGCCCATCAGTGCATCACGGTTCTCTGTCGGCGTCGTCGTTGGACGCCCAAGTTCTGCACGTGAGCCAATCGCAACACGCACTTCGAGGAAGGTCAGTGCCTTTGCCGTGCGCAGGTCACTGAGCGCACGTGTAAGCGCTGCGGCATTTTCTGCTGCCTTGATCACGTGATAGCCGAGTGCCGCGGCAACGGCGGGAAACAGTGCCGTCTCCGCAGCCGTCGGTGCGCCGCCAACGGACTCATGTGCTTCGTTGTTGAGGAGGATGTGCACAAAGTTCGGTGGAGCCGCTGCGCCGATGGTCGCCATGGCGCCCATGTGCATCAGGGCTGCGCCATCGCCGTCGATGCAGAAAACACGGCGCTCCGGTCGGTGCAGGGCGATACCGAGCGCGATTGCACTCGCGTGTCCCATCGAACCAACCGTGAGGAAATCGTGTGCATGATCCTCTCCGCGGCGTGCACGCAGCTCAAAGAGTTCCCGCCCCGTCTTGCCCGTTGTTGCAACAACGATGGCATCCTTTGCCGCATCGAGAATCGCATCAATGGCCTCCTCGCGGCGCAGAGGGAATTCGTTTGCGTATTTTCGTTTGGGATAGGAGAGCGCCCCCTCACGGATAAGAAGGGCGCACTGCCTGCCTGAGAGGAGCTGCGGGCGAAATTCCGCCATGATACGCGCCACATCCATCGCGGTCGTCTCCTGCGTCAACACGCAGGTCTGAACGCCCATCATTTCAAGGAGCGGCTCTGTAAGACGCCCCTGCACCATATGCTGCGGCTCATCATAGCGTCCCGGTTCACCGCGCCATCCAATGACAAAGATACAGGGGATTCCGTAGACCTCGTTGTGGAGCAGGGAGAGCAGGGGATTGACGATATTGCCAAGCCCGCTGTTTTGCAAGTAGACAAGCGGGACTTTTCCTGTTGCCAGATGATAGCCCGCAGCAAGCGCCGCTGCATTCCCTTCGTTGACTGCAATCATATGCGCGGTACCCGCGGCACCGTAGGTATCCATCAGATAGTCAACCAACGGGCGCAGCTTTGAATCGGGCACCCCCGCAAAAAACTCTGTCCCAAGTGCAGCGATCAGTTCTTTAACGTCCATTGTATTCTCCTTTTACGCCCTCTTTTCAGTGTCAGGCATCCTCTCCAAACAGCGGCTGCGGGAAATGCTCTCCGTTGCTGTCAATGCCCTTTAGGAATGCACGCACGCGCGGATAGAAAAATGCACGCAGCTCTTCACTGTCCGTAGCATACGCCTCCTCATTTTCATGGGCACGCGGATAGATGCGCACCTGTGCTGTCGAAAGATCGACCGATCCGTTGATACTGGTAATATCTGTTGTCTTGAGGAAAAGAGCATGTGTCTTCGCGCGTGCGACGAGCTCGTAAATTCTGCCAGGGAACAGGGAGTTGCTGTAGGCAATCTCGCGCCCAGGACCGCCAAAGACTTTGGGCAGCACGCCGTCGACATTGCCCCCCACAGGAAAACCCAGGAGATGTCCAAGCGTTGGATAGAGATCGACAGCGCTTGTCAGCTCATGCGCAATGACGCCTTCGGGGACGCCGCCTCCACGCATCATCCATACGGCACCTGTCATTTGTGTATCAACAATATGGTGCTGACTGCTGAAAATCGGCACTCCATGGTCAGAGTACAGTGTAACAAGATACTCATCAGGAGCATAGTTTTCCTCTAAATAGGAGAAAATTGTCCCCAGTCCACGGTCAAGCGCTGCTATGCCCTGCCAGAAAATTTCTTGATTGAGGCGTGTCGGTTTGAGGTAAGGGCTCGGAACTTTCTCCTCTGCCCCCGATAGGCGTGCAGCAAGCGGCAGGCTTGTCTGAACAGTGGTCGGTGCCTGAAAAAGGGACGGCGCCCACGGATGCACATCCATCATATGAAGGAAAATAAAATGGTCGGCATCATGCAGACCGCCGAGACAGCGAATGAGACGCTCTGCCCCCTCGTAGGCATGGACATGATAAGGCGTAACGATCAGACGGTCATATCCACGCGTTGTCCCATTATAGATACCGTCTCCGGCGCTCATCAGTGATGTGGTCGCATACCCACATGTACGCATGCGCTCTGAGAGTGTGATATAGTCGGCACGGAGTTCAATCGCCGACCATTCGTTAAAAATCTGACTGTGATGCGCATACATACCGGTTTCGATGGTCGGAAGAGATGGATAGGTGTATTCCAGTGCAGAAAAATGCTGATCAAAAATGACACCGTGCTGAAAGAACTGATGCGCGTGCGGCATCCGCTGCGCGAAATCATGCCGCAGTACCGACCACGACAGTGCATCTACGAGAAGATTCAAAACGAGACGGCGGCGCTTTGGATCATGCTTCAAATGGATCGGTGTGCCAACGATAAAATCCTGTTCTGAAGAAAAATCCGTGGGGCGGTTGAGGCGGAAAAAGTTGGGGCTTCCCGGGCTGATCCACGTGGTGTCATCCACGCTGTCTGTGCGCACCTGCAAGATTTGTTCCTGCTGTGTGCCTATGATCGGCAGTACGATCTCATCGTCTGCAGCAACATCGACATGTGCTGTACCGAAGGAGCGTTGTCCGCGCATGATGTCAAACGTAAAGTCACCCGCAACCTTTTCAATAATCCCCGGCACGTTGCGCATCCCATGCCCCAGCCAGAACTTATTGCCACGGATCTCCTGCTCAGTATAGGCCCCAACATAATATGCCGGTGTGATCTGTGGGGAAACAGGGAGGAACTCGTCGAAAAATATACCGGAGCAGGCAGTTAGTCCATGCGCTGTATCATAGCGCATACGACTGACAGTGAATGGCGCATAGTTTCCCATACCGGTTGCGATGGACAGTCGGTTGAGGGTCTCCTCTGTCAGTACATGCGAGGGAATATTGAGCGAAATAGGAACCTTAAAGAAATTCACCGGATAGCCCTGCATAACGAGTGCATCGGCATAACGCCCACATGCGGCATAGGCACTAGATAATACCTGCCATGTCACGTAATTGATAGGGCGTATTTGGTAGGCACGCTCACCGCAGCGCACAGCACCTTCGGCGTCGCCATGGTGCAATAGATACTGTGCAGCAAAGATGTCCGCATGCCCAGAGTCCGGTGATTCCTCCCGATAGGCAGCAAGCTGCCTCAGAAAGTCATCATCGTATGCGCTGCGCTCCGTGCGCGCCAAAAGATCCGTAAAGAGTTCATAGGCACGTGCATTGTTTTTCCAAAATACGGTGAAATTGTCAGTCATACCATTTTACTCCATCATCAAGGATCCGCGCGAAAGGCTGCGGGTCTATTGGGGCGGCATTTCTTTTGCATAGGACACGTGTTCTTTCGGCGGGCGCGGCGGCGGGAATAGTTCATTGTTGCTCGCGATGCCGCCCAGAAAGGCGCGTACGCGCGGATAAAAGAACGCACGCAGTTCCTCATTGTCCACTGCATACCCCTCCTCATTTTCATGATCGCGCGGATAGATGCGCACCTTTGCCTTTGCCATGTCCACTCTGCCGTCCATGGAGAGAGGCTCCTCTGTCGAAACACACAAGGTGTGGGATGCAGAACGTGCAGCGAGATAGTACTCTTTGCCTGGATAGAGCGACTGACTGTATGCAATCTCACGTCCGGGACCGCCAAATATTTTTGGAAGAACACCATCCACATGGCTCCCCACGGGGAATCCCAGGAGATGCCCAAGGGTTGGATAAAGATCGACAATACTTGTCATATCAGGGGACACCACCCCCGCAGGAACCCCACTCCCGCACATCATCCAGGCAGCGCCCGTGATCTGGGCATCGACGATATAGTGCGCTGTGCTAAAGATGGCAGTTCCATGATCGGAGTATAACGTGATGAGATACTCCTCCGGCTCGTAATGCGCCTCCAGATATGAGAACAGCGTGCCAAGCGCACGGTCAAGATCATGAACCCCTTGCCAGAACGCGTCTTGGTAAAGCGGATGGGGTCTCATATAGGGGCTGGTGCGCAGCTCTTCATCGCCAATCAGCCGATCTGCAAGCGGTACCCGCATCTGTGTGCTGGAGGAAATTTGATAGACTTTGTTCGGCCAAAGATGTGCATCGAGTGTGTGCATGAGAATAAAATGGTCGGCATCACGTGCACCCTCAAGGTAGCGAATCACCCGCTCTACAGCAGTTGCGGCGGGCAGAACATACGGCGTAATGACGAGGCGATCATAGCCGCGTGAAGCGCCATTATAAAGACCATCCCCAGCCCCCATCAGATTGATTGTTGTATAACCGCATGCACGCATACATTCAGACAGTGTGGTATAATCCTCGCGCAGCTCTATCGCGATCTTATCATTGAAGATTTGACTGTGGTGTTGGTACATTCCCGTTTCAATCGTCGCAAATGACGGATACGTGTACTCAGCGACCGAAAAGTTCTGGTCGAATATAAGCCCTTTCTGAAAGAAGCGATGGGTATTCGGCATCTCCTGCGCAAAGCGGTCACGTACAACGGTCCAGGCAAGTGCATCGGCGAGAATATTGAGAACAAGAGGACGGCGTGCAGCGCTGTGCCCCAAATGAATCGGGGAACCGATGATAAACGCTTGCTCTGAGGACAGTTCCGCAGATTCTTCCAGACGAAAGAAGTTTGGCGTAGCGGGACTGAGCCATGTCATACTTTTTACGTTCCCCGATTGAATATGCATCTGTTGGTCGCGTACTGCACCGAGGACGGGAAGGATGATGCGATCCTCCGGAGAAAGTTCAACATACGCCTTCCCGAGGAATGCCTGTCCACGGATAATATCAAAGACGAAGTCTCCCCCGACATGATAGACATATCCGGGGGCATTGCGTGTCACCGAGAGCAGCCAATCCTTATTGCCATGCAGTTCTTGCTCTGTATAGACACCTACGTAGTACGACGGTGTAATATGCGGAGAAACCGGGAGAAACTCTTTTGCAAAGGTCGTAGGCACAGCAGATAATCCAGTTGCTGGATCATAGAACATGCGGTTGGAGAGGAGCGGCCCATAACTCGGCTGCCCCATGGCAACTGAAAGACGATCGAGTATATTCCCTGTGAGGGTTTGGGGCGGAAGATTCAGTGTGATGGGAACATTGAACGCATTGGATAGGTACCCCTGCATAACGAGAGCGTCCGCATAGCGTCCCAGTGCGATATAGCCACGGGAAAGGACATCCCAAACAGCATGGTTGATGGGCGCTGCGCCAAAAGCACGCTCTCCGCACGCTGTGGCACCTTCGGCATCCCCATGATGCAAAAGATACCGCGCAGCAAAGATGTCCGCGTGCTCAGATGCTGGAGATTCCTCCCGATAGGCGGCAAGCTGCTGTAAGAATGCATCGTCATACGCATTGCGTTCTGAGCGCGCCAAAAGATCCGAAAAAAGCTCATAGGAACGTGTATTGTTTTGCCAAAACACGGTGAGATCCTCTCTCATATCTGCCCCTCTTTCTCCCCGAACCACCCCGGACGTGC
>CALIBA010000203.1 GCA_938045435.1 uncultured Selenomonas sp. | reverse complement strand
CAAGCGGCGCAGCGCATCGGCCACCTCTACCCGAAAATCCGCATCACCGCCGCCATAGCTGCCGCCGCCCGAGGAACCACCGCCGCCGGTTGGGCGGTCATCATCGTCGTCATAGGTGCCGCCGGCTCCACCGGACGGTATGTGACCGTATTTGCCCGAGGAGAGGAGGTTCAGCAGAGCGGCCAGCGAGAAGAAGGCAAGACCGAACACCTGTCCCACAATCCAGAGGAGGAGCAGGAGGAACGGGATGAAGACGAGGAAGCCGAAGATATAGACGTAGAAGGGTTCACTGCCGCCCTCGTCGATGGAGTCCGGCACGGCGACATGGGCATTCGTGCACAGCCGCGCAGCGACCGTGGCGTAGCCCTTTCGGATCTCCTCGGAAATATCGTCCTTGTCAAAGGGGAACTCGGAGCGGATGCGATTGATGGCGTAGGTCGTGTCGTGCTCCTGCTCCATCTCGGTCAGGGCAGATCCGAACAGGAAGAACACCTCGCGCTCTTCCTTTGCGATAAAGAGCAGAGCCGTTTTCCCCTGCGCTGCGTCCTTTAGCTGCCAGTCTACAAAGAGCTGCTGCGCAAACCTCGTTGCATCCACGCCCCTCAGCGTCGGCATGGTGACAACAATCATCTGCGCATCCGTCACGTTCGTGAGATCGCCGCCCATCCGCTCAATCGCGGTCGCGTCCTCCGGCATCAGCATTTCGCCAAAGTCTGCCACATTGCCCAGATGCGTGGGCCTTTCGGGGATGCCAAGCGCCGCACCGAGACTCTCCAGTGCCACGCCGTACTCCGTGCATGTCTTTTGGACGAGTGCGATATATGCCTCTAAAATTGCGGGGGAGTAGTTTTCCTTGCGGAACTCACCCTTCATCGCGTCGAGGACGCTGCCCGCATAGCCGTCCGTGATGGCGCCCTCCAGCCCGTAGCCGACCTCGATGCGAAAAGCACGATCCTCCTTTGCGATGAGGAGGAGCACACCATTGTTCATCTGCGCATTGCCGATGCCCCAGCTGCGAAAAAGCTCGGTTGCATATGTCTCGATGTCCGCATCGCCAAGCGTCGGCACAGTGACAACGACGATCTCCGCCTTTGTCTTTTCGCGCAGCTCCGCGCCGATCTTTGCAATCTGCGCCGCATCCTCCGCCGATGTCATCCCCGCCGTATCGACGATGTATGCCCTCTGTGCGGGTTTGGGGAGCACCGCTGCGGCATCTGCCGAAGGGACTGCGCCGACAAGCAGCACCGTGAGTACCAAAAGGAGTCTCATGAGGGGATACAGATGTTTCTCACAGGTCATTCATCCCACATCCTTTCGTATGAAATCATCCTACCACCGTCCCGACGCACCGCCGCCGCCCGATCTGCCGCCGCCGTAGCTGCCACCGGAGGAACCGCCGCCACTTCGATCGGAGGGGCGGTTACTGTCGTTTGTGCGGTGCAAGCTTCCACCGCCGCCCCCAAGACTGTCGTCAATGATGTCAAGGATCTTGTAGAAGAGAATGCTGATGAGCAGGATGCCGCCAATCGCGAGAAAGAAAAGGAGTATGCGCATGGGGATGGTGTCGAAATAACGATCAATAAAGTCGGTGTCATCCTCTGCGCGCATGTCGCCCGGTGCATCTTGTGCCGCATCGACGCTGTATTCTCTCTGTGCGGGCTTTGGGAGCCCCGTCGCGGCATCTGCGGTCAGGCTGCCGGCCGTGAGGAGTACCGTGAGCACGAGGAGGAGCGTCATGAGGGTGCGCAGCTGTCTCTCATGGTTCATGCATACCGCATCCTTTCTGAGGGATATTGAGCCTGCGCCGCTTTAGGGGAGGGGCGCCGCATTACTACCATCTGCCGGAGGAGCCGCCGCCGCCGGAGGAGCCGCCGCCATAGTCGCTGTCTGAGGAACTGCTGCCATCTGAGGAGCCGTGTAAGGAACTGATGTCCCAGACGGGCAGGTCGATTACGCCGGAACTGAGAAAGCAGAGCAGGTCGCGCAGCATGGTCCATAAAAAGGACAGCAGGACAAGACCGTAATAGAAGAAAACGATGCATATGCACAGCCCGAAGATGCCAAGGCACACGTATTCAAAGAGGCCGAGCGGCGCATCCAGTGATTCGGGCGGCTCTGTTTCGGCGGCATGGTAGGCGTGCACGGCGAGCTTTTGATAGGCCTCCAAGATCGCCCCGGAATAGTCCTGCGTGCGGAAGCGCTCTCCCATCGCATCGAGGAGTTCGCCCGACCTGCCGTCCGTGATTTCACCTTCCAGACCATAGCCGACCTCGATGCGAAAAGTGCGGTCCTCCTTTGCGATGAGGAGGAGTACACCGTTGTCCATCTGTGCATTGCCGATGCCCCAGCCGCGAAATAGTTCGTTCGCATATGTGTCGATGTCTGCGCCGTCGAGTGTCGGTATGGTGACGACGACGATCTCTGCCGTTGTCCTATCACGCAGCTCGGCGCCGATTGCACTGATCTGTGCAGCATCCTCCGCCGAGACCATGTTCGCCGTATCAACGACATAGGCTCTCTGTGCCGGTTTGGGGAGCATCGCGGCCCCGGCATCTGCGGTCAGGCTGCCGTATGTTAGGAGCACCGCGAGCACGAGGAGGAGCGTCATGAGGATGCGCAGCTGTCTCTCCTTGTTCATGTGCATACATTCCTTTCCTTTGTATATGAATCTTCTCCCGTCCGTGTGGGAGAAGGGACAGGGCCGCATGGCATCCATGAAAAACATCCTATGTGAATAATTGTAACATATTTTGAAATTTTTGTAACTGTTATAAATGACAGGTCTGAAAGTCCCGACTTTTAAGCAGCGTCCAAAACATTGGAGGGGAGCGCATCGCCTAGTGAATGAGCACAAATCCATTTGCACGTTCCAAACGGATATTTTCATCCGGTGTTTTGGTGATGTCAATGCTGCTGAAATGGATATAGTACACGCCTGTCTCGTAATCCTGCAAGTCTTTATACAGGATGTGATCGGGATGCTGCTCATCGTATGAAACGAGCATGGACATATAGGGGCGCAGATCGATCTGCGATATACTCCCATCGGCCCGTGGGAGGATTAAAAACCCTTCGGGGGTGATATGGTTTTCATGAAAGAATATGAGCGTGTGCGCACCGCTAAGGGAGAACTCTTTTGGTTCGTAGTCATAAAAAGAAAAAGAATGGTTCTGCGGCAAACTTGCGCTGCTTAAATGGGCATCGAGTACGGCTGCGGCAAGCGGGGAGGTATCGCGCCCAATGTAGACCGCAATATCGGCGATTTCCTCGATGACCGCAGGAGGCATGTCCTCACTCTTTATGATTTGCCCGTCGTGCAGGAGATTGTGTTCTTTGAGTATTTTGGAAAGCCGTTCCTCTTGACTATGGAGCGGCACATCAATGACATTGAGCGGTGTCAGGGTGAAGATCAGCGCGAGGCTCGCCGCGCAGAGGTACACTTGTTGTGGCTTTCGCTTAAGAAAGGCGACAGTGAGGGCATAGATTCCGCAAAAGGTGCAGATAATGGAGGTGTAGCGCTGTGTCGTAAGTCCATACGCCGCATAGCGGAGATAGACGCCGTAGAGCTGAACGATGAGAATGGGCAGAAAAAGGAGCAGCCCCCACCGGAGAAAGCGCGTAAAGAGGGGCATCCGATTTTGGGCGGACAGCGCTCCAAAGAAAAAAACCAAGCCTTAATCAAAGACAAACATTGCGACAAACTGTTCATCCTGCCCGCCTCGCAAACACGCGACA
>CALIBA010000202.1 GCA_938045435.1 uncultured Selenomonas sp. | reverse complement strand
CATACGGCAATAGAGATGCTGCTTCCGGCTGTATCGACGATTGTAACGGATGGAGTCGATCTTGCGATGAACCGTTACAATCCGCAGAAGAGAAAGAGCGAGAGACAAAGGGAGAAACATGAAGCACAGCAGACAGAAGGAAAAGCAACAGACCCTCCAGTATAACAACTGCATTACAGCACTCTATGCAGACGAGGATGGCAATATCTGTGAAGCAGATGGGGTGAAAGCCCTTGGATGCATAGGAGAGGCCCATGTTCCACTTGCACCGGAGGATCTTATCCCACTGCCGGACAGTGCTGACCTTATGTTTTTGCCTGCGCATTATGCCGTTGGACAAAAAGGGGACGGCTCCATTAAGATTCTTGGGGGAATGGCGGTTGCAGCGATACTCCCGCAGGGGTACACACGTACACATCTGCCTGGATTTCACCAAGAAGATGGTGCTGCACTGCTTCCACTGTATGGATATACGGCTGTTGCTGTCTACCGCGGAAAACTCCATGCGGCTGCAATTTATACAGATGAAAATGAAAAGTGGGATCCGGTGAACTACAATGGCCGAGAGTTAAAAAAACTCGTGCGCCGGACCATGAAAGAATTGCCGAACAACCGCATTGTTGAGCAAGTCGGCAACTGTTCGCTGAACTATCACTGCCTGACGGCGCAGAATCTTTTTTATCGGCGTTGGGAATGTGGTGTGCCGACTTCGCCTGTATGCAATGCAAACTGTCTTGGTTGCATCTCTCTGCAGAGTTCAGAGTGTTGTCCTTCGCCACAGGAACGCATTCGCTTCTCTCCAACGGCAGATGAGATTGCCGAGGTTGGCATTTATCACCTTTCAATTGCACCGGACGGGATCATCAGCTTTGGGCAGGGCTGCGAAGGAGAGCCGTCACTTGCGGCTGATCGTATCGCTGAGGGGATTCGTAAAATCCGCGCTGTAACTGCACGCGGGCAGATCAATATGAACTCGAATGCCGGATTTCCCGAGGGAATAAAGAAGATTGTAGACGCTGGATTGGATTCATTGCGCGTCTCCATCATCAGTGCACGTGATGAGAGTTATGATGCATACTATCGGGCAAGCTATCCGCTGAGCAATGTAAAGGAATCTCTGCGTTATGCACTCGATCATGGTGTCTATGTATCGCTGAATCTTCTCCACTTTCCGGGCTTTACTGACCGTGCGGAGGAGCTTGCAGCATGGCAGGATTTTTTCCGTGCACTGCCGGTTCAGATGATACAGATGCGGAATTTAAACATCGATCCAAGTTTGTTTCTTCAGATGATGCCCAAAGCGAAAGGAGATCCTGTTGGAACAAAAGTGTTCATGGATAAGCTGCATGCCGAGTTCCCGCAGCTTGTCATTGGAAGCTTCAGTCACTATGTAACCAATTGACTTCTGGTGCAATATCAGATAGAATGTCCCTGTGTATCGTTCGATATACAGGGATTTATTTTATGGAAAAGAAGTATTTCTTAGCGCTGGCTCTGGAATGAAATTGATTGTACCAGAGGACGAGGAGAAGGTTGTCGAGCCGTCAGCGGATGCCTTCCGGCATGCTCTGTCGAGAGTCTGTAGTCAAATCGCAGGGGTGACTCTGTGGACAAAGCTGCAGATGGAGCGAAATCCCTGAACGATGTGTTATTCGATCAGGAGGTATTTTTATGTGTGGAATCGTTGGTTATGTCGGGGATCGTCAGGCAGCAGAGTTCCTGCTGGACGGTCTCTCGAAGCTGGAGTACCGAGGATATGATTCGGCAGGGATTGCCGTCTATGCCGACGGTGATATTCGTGTTGAAAAGAGTGTGGGCCGCCTTGCAGCACTGCGTGATCAGATCAAGGGCAATGTTCCCGTTGGAAGCCTTGGTATTGGGCATACGCGCTGGGCGACACATGGACGTCCGTCAGATGTGAACTCTCATCCGCACACGGACTGTCGCGGTGATTTTGCGATTGTTCACAATGGCATTATCGAAAACTATCTTTCGCTGAAGGAAGAACTCATTGCGAAAGGGCATGTCTTTAAGTCCGAGACGGATACGGAAGTTGTCGTGCACCTCCTAGAGGAACTGTACAGCGGTGATTTTGTCGCTGCTGTGGAAACGCATGACCGCCAAAGGCGCATTGGCCGGTATGATCGCCGGCGCAGTGGTGGTGATTGCATGGGGCCCGATGTTCAAAGACAGTACGTCCTGGCTGAAAGATGTGT
>CALIBA010000201.1 GCA_938045435.1 uncultured Selenomonas sp. | reverse complement strand
CCAGTCTCGATGGAGAGTGGCTGCTTGAAAAGTTGGAGGGGGAATTTGCATGACAGCAAAAGAGTATCTCAGTCAGGCATGGAACATCGACCGACGGATCAATGATAAGGTCGCCCATGTATCGCGGCTGCATGACATGGCAACAAATGTGAGCGCCGTCATCAGCGATATGCCAAAGAGTCCAAGTCCGAACAATCAGCGGATGGAGAACATCATTGCGCGACTGACCGACACGGAAGATGAGATCAATGCAGACATCGACCGTCTGATCAGTCTGAAACTCGAGATCATGAATACGATCTGGCAGGTCGCGGATGAAAACGCTCAGATGGTGCTGGAGCGTCGCTACCACAGCTTCAAATCGTGGGAAGAGATTGCAGCGGATATGAGCGTCAGCATTCGGTGGGTACACAAGATTCATGGCAAGGCTCTGGATGATGTTGAAAAAATTTTGGAAAAAAGACAGCGAAGTGCATCCGAGTTCACATAAGTTCACAAAGGTTCACGTTGCGTTCATAGGGTTGACAGTGATATGATAGACTCAGCAAGAATAGGATATGGAATCAGCCTTCTCGGAGAAGCAATTCTCCGTGAGGGCTTTTTTGATGGAGGTGAAGCAATGCCGAGAAAGCCGAAACGTCCCTGCCGCATGACGGGCTGCCCGAACCTGACGGACAGAAAAAGTTGTTACTGTGAGACGCACGAGAAAACGATGCAGAGACATTACGAGCACTTCACGCGCGGGTATGATCAGCACGAGAGGTATGGCAGCGTATGGCGCAGGATTCGTGACAGACATTTGGCAGGGCATCCGCTCTGCGAGCAATGCAAAGAGCAGGGCAGATACGTCCTTGCGACACTTGTGCATCACATCCAACCGATTTCGGAGGGTAGTACACATGACGAAAGCAACTTGATGTCACTCTGTGTATCGTGCCATGAGCGTATTCATCGGCGCAGCAGTGGTGACCGCCAGACCTCCTAGGGGGCGGTCAAATCTCTAAAACCGCGCCAATCCTTGACCGGGGAGGGGGCGCACGCACAAAAACGTCGGTTCAAACGGGGGATTAAGGGAAGGGGGCGAAGAGATGGCGCGTGACGGTACAAATCGTGGTGGACGGCGCATTCGGGCAGGAGACAAGCCCGAGCCACTCGCAGATAAAATTGCGGGCGGGCGAACGGCGCATATCATGGAGTTCCCCATGACGGAACTGGACGGTGCAGACCTTGTGGATGCCGCCGACCTCTACGGGGAAGAGATGCCGAATCCGAGCGAGTTCCTGTCTGCGCGACAGCGGAACGGAAAGCCTCTCGGTGCAGACGAGATTTTCCGCGAGACGTGGCTGTGGCTCAAAGAGCGCGGCTGTGAGCAGCTTGTGAACCCACGGCTCATTGAAAGCTACGCGCAGGCATTTGCCCGCTTCATCCAGTGCGAGGAGGCAATGAGTCAATACGGGCTCATCGGCAAGCATCCGACCACCGGAGGAGCGATAGCAAGCCCTTTCGTCCAGATGGGACAGGCGTTTCAGAAGCAGTCCAATCTGCTC
>CALIBA010000200.1 GCA_938045435.1 uncultured Selenomonas sp. | reverse complement strand
CAGCTAAATAAGAGTTGACCGACACGGGCAGCGGGGATTCTTCCTCGCTGCCTTTGTCACGGAAGGAGAACATACATGAAGTCCATTTCTATCGATCTCGAAACGCGAAGCAGTGTGGATATTGGGAAAAGCGGCGTATATCGTTACACCGAGGCAGAGGATTTCGCGATCCTGCTCTTTGGCTATTCCGTAGACGGAGGCGCTGTGCAGGTCATCGACCTTGCCAGTGGGGAGCAGATTCCGCAGGAGATTCTAGACGCGCTGACCGATGACAACATCATCAAGTGGGCATTCAATGCCAACTTTGAGCGTGTGTGCCTGTCGCGTTACTTGTCGGACTTGGGGATAGCCCTCGATCCGTTCCATGATAATCATCCACTTTCTACGGTGTGTGCCCGCTTTCTGAGTCCCCGCAGTTGGCGATGCACAATGGTCTGGTCTGCCTACATGGGACTGCCGCTCTCACTTGCCGGCATCGGACGGGTGTTGGGATTGGAAGAGCAGAAAATGACGGAGGGCAAGGCTCTCATCCGTTATTTTTCAACGCCTCCGTTCCATGAGCCTACAGGAGAGAAGTGGGAGCTCTTCAAGTCTTACAACCGTCGCGATGTCGAAGTGGAGATGGCGATTCAGCAGCGTCTCTTCAAATATCCTGTTCCGCAGTCGGTGTGGGAGGAGTATGTGCTCGACCAGGAGATCAATGACCGTGGGATATGTCTGGATATGCCGTTCGTGGAGAATGCCGTCAAGATTGACGCGCACACCAAGGAAAAACTGACGAACAGGCTGAAAACTCTGACCGGGCTTGAGAATCCGAATAGCGTGGCGCAGATGAAGGCATGGCTCAAGGAGCAGGGCGTTGAAACCGAGTCGCTCGACAAGAAGACTGTGGCTGCCCTTCTTGCCAATGTTCCCACTCCGCTGAGGGAAGTGCTGGAACTTCGGCAGCAGCTTGCAAAGTCCTCGGTGAAGAAATATCAGGCAATGCAGAATACCGTTTGCTCGGATGATAGAGCGCGCGGGATGTTTCAGTTTTACGGTGCGAACCGTACCGGGCGGTTTTCGGGACGCCACATTCAATTACAAAATCTTCCTCAGAATCATCTTGCCGACATCGAGTATGCCCGCGCCCTTGTCCGACGAGGCGATTCTGAATCCCTTAATATCCTCTACAACTCTGTGCCCGATGTTCTGTCTCAGCTGATTCGCACAGCCTTTATCCCCAAGGAGGGCAGAAAATTCATTGTTGCGGACTTCTCTGCCATCGAAGCACGGGTGCTGTCATGGCTTGCCAAGGAGCGATGGCGCATGGACGTTTTTGCAGATAACGGCGACATCTACTGTGCCACAGCGGGCAGGATGTTCCACTGCAACGTGGTGAAACACGCTGAGAACGGGCATCTTCGGCAAAAAGGGAAGCAGGCAGAACTGGCGTGCATCGCCGAGGGGCAGCTTGTCCTTACGAATGAAGGACTCGTTCCTATTGAGCGCGTTCGCACGGAGCATTTGCTCTGGGACGGAGAAAGCTGGGTCAGCCATGACGGCGTCATATTCAAGGGCGAACGGGAGGTAATTACCTATGAAGGTCTTACAGCAACCCCAGATCATCTCGTCTGGGTCGAGGGGCAATCGCAGCCGATACAGTTTGGAGATGCCGCCTCCTGCGGCGCACATCTCGTACAAACAGGAGATGGTGGGACGGCAATTCGGCTGGGTGAGAATCATCAGCCCGGAAAAGAGATGGAATGCGGCAATGAATCATTGCTACGTTCTGACAAAATGTACGGGATGCGGTGCAATCCAGTGGCAGTACTTGGACAATCTTCGCAGCGGGAAATCGAAGGGCTGCCAGAGCTGTTCGCAACCGAGACAGATTCCATCTTGGTTGGACAGACGACTCACAGCAGCAAAACAACGCTGCGAGAACCCGAACGACAGGGCGTACCCTCTGTATGGAGGGCGAGGGATCAAGTTCGATTTTCCGAGTGTGACGGAGGCAGGTCTGTATCTCATAAAAACATTCGGTCTGCCCTCACGCTCGATGGAACTGGATCGCATCGATACGAACGGAAATTACACCAAAGGGAATCTACGCTTTGTACCCAGAGCGCAAAATCAAGCAAACCGCAGAATTACGGTTTTGTCGGAGTTTCATCAGGAGTATTGGCCTTATTGCCGCGCTGTGGTAACGAGAAAACTGTCCGCAGGAATGACTCGTTCGGAGATTATCAAAGCTGCGGAGACAGCTGTCAGCGAGAAAAGGAAGAATTGGCGTATCATCAGCGCACGGCTCGACTTTATGACATCAGAAATGCCGGAAAGCATCACCGTTTTACCGTATCGGGAAAATTAGTCCACAACTGCGGCTACGGCGGATCCGTCGGTGCGCTGAAAGCGTTCGGCGCATTGGAGTCCGGGATGAAGGAAGAGGAGCTGAAGCCGCTCGTGGATGCTTGGCGTGCAGCAAATCTGAGCATAGTGGATTTCTGGTGGGCTGTGGATCGTGCCGCAAAGGACTGCATCAAGGAACGCAGCACAAAAATCACGCACGGTATCCGGTTCATCTATCAGGGCAGCATGATGTTCATCGAACTACCGAGTGGCAGACGGCTTTCCTATGTGAAGCCGCGCATTGGAGAGAATCGGTTTGGCGGCGAATCCATCACCTATATGGGACTCGACCTATCGAAAAAGTGGGCGCGGATCGAATCCTACGGCCCGAAGCTCGTGGAAAACATCACGCAGGCAATCAGCCGTGACATTCTCTGTTATGCCATGCAGACGCTGCGAACGATGGACATTGTCGCGCACGTCCATGACGAACTCATCATCGAATGCGACGAGCGAGTCTCTCTTGTTGCCGTGTGTGAGCAGATGGCGCGAACCCCGCCTTGGGCAGACGGACTCCCGCTCCGTGCCGATGGTTTCGAGTGCCAATTCTATCAGAAAGATTGACTTCAATCCTCCCGTGAAAAATGGGAGGATTTTTGGTGACCAAAACCTCCCTGTTCGTCCTCTTACTGATGAGAGGAACTAATCAGTTTTCAAAGGGAGGAAAGCCTTTATGTTCTATGTCAAGGAAAACATCAATGAGGCTCTGGAGGTCACGGTGGAAATCAACGATGAGAATGTCTTTTGCCATTGTCCGCGCTGCGGAGCGGAAGTGCCTGTCGACCTCAACGAGTTTTTCGGCGATGCGGAGTTCGACCTCTTCGGCACGGCGATCTGCTGCACGGAGTGCAGCAGGAAGATGAGGTGCGAGAAATGATTGAGAGAAGAAATCACGAGGGCTATGCCGATCCTACAGCGCACGCAGCTCTCACCAAGGTATTCCGACAGAATCTGTTCACCTACATCTGCTCTCCCTATCGGGACAATCCGCGCGTCAATGTCATGCGGGCGCGGCAGTACTGCAAGTTTGCTGTGAGCAGGGGACGGATTCCCCTTGCGCCGCACTTGTACTTTCCTCAGTTCATGTCGGAGGTAGATGAGCGGGAGAAAGCGATGGATATGAACTTCGAGCTTCTGAGGCTGTGCGGCGAGGTCTGGGTGTTCGGCGAGCGAATCACCGAGGGCATGGAAACGGAGATTGCTCATGCCGGGAGACTGCGGAAGAACATCCGTTATTTCACAACCAAATGCGAGGAGGTGCTTGCTCCATGAAAATCGCGGTCTGTAATCGTAATACCGAGAAGCGGTACAAAAACAAAGAAATGAGCTGGGAGGACATCAAAGAGCGCAACCGTCATCCCATCCGTACCTCGGAAACCGTGGAAGAGTATCCGAAACTGCCGAAGGCACAGCGGGATATTGCCAAAGACCAGGGTGGCTTTGTCGGCGGCTGGCTGAGAGGCGGCATTCGGAAGAAAGGTCATGTCATCAGCAGGGAGTGCGGTGCGCTCGATGCTGATCACATTCCCGACGGGGAGGATTTTCTCGGTAAAGCAAAAGAAGTCCTCGCGGGCGTACGTTTCTTCATCTACTCCACCCACAGTCATGCGCCACAACATCAGCGGTATCGTCTCGTGATGCCGTTCTTCCGCGAAGTCAGTGAGGAAGAATATGCACCATTCATGCGTATGGTCGCAAAACAGATCGGCATGGAGTATTTCGATGACTCCACCTATCAGGCAAACCGCATGATGTACTGGGCTTCCTGCCCGTCCAACGGCGAGTTCATATTTGAGGAGCAGGACGGTGATCCGCTGGATGTGGATGCCTATCTCGCAAAATACGATGACTGGCGGGATGTGACACAATGGCCGGTATCTTCCCGCCAGTCCGAAGCCGTAAAGCACAGTGTCAGCACACAGGCAGATCCACTTCAGAAAAGTGGCATCGTCGGAGCCTTCTGCCGTGCCTACAGCATCGAGGAAGTCATTGAGAAACATCTCTCCGATGTCTATACACCGTCGGCGGTAGATGGGCGTTATGACTACATCCCCGGCGAAGGAACGGCGGGTGTGGTCGTCTATGACGGCAAATTCGCATACTCGCATCATGCAACCGATCCTGCCTCCGAAAAACTCCTGAACGCATTTGACCTCGTTCGAATCCATAAGTTCGGTGACGATGACTCCAAGAAGTCCTTTGCGGCGATGGCAGAACTTGCCAGTCGCGATGAACTCGTTTCCTCCTTGCTCCTCGCCGAGCGGAGGGAGACGGCGGCACAGGATTTTGAGGGCAGTGATTGGGAGACGGCACTCGTTCGTGACAAGAACGGCGTACTGGTCAACTCCCTGCGCAATTTGAAACTCATCATGGAGCATGATTCGGTCTTGAAGGGGATCGTATTCAACCAACTGGCGGACAATATGGAAATTCGGGGAGAAGTCCCGTGGAAGCATCCGGGGAGGTTCTGGCGGGATGCAGATGACGCGCAGCTCATCTGCTATGTAGACGATCACTATGGAACGTTCTCGGCACGAAACTATGAGATTGGTGTGACCAAGGTCGCCGACGACCGATCCTATCATCCCATCCGTGAGTTTTTAGACAGTCTGCCGCCGTGGGATAAAGTCCCGCGTCTGGACACCCTGCTCATTGATTATCTTGGAGCGCCGGATAATGCCTATGTACGTGCAGTCACGAGAAAGACACTCTGCGCCGCTGTTGCAAGAGTGCGGAAACCCGGCATCAAGTTCGACAACATTCTCGTCCTGAACGGACCGCAGGGAATCGGTAAATCTACAATCGTGGCACTTCTGGGCGGCGAGTGGTATTCCGACAGCCTGTCTCTGACCGACATGAACGACAAGACCGCAGCCGAAAAACTCCAAGGCTACTGGATCATGGAAATCGGAGAACTTGCGGGAATGCGGAAAGCCGACATCGACAAGGTCAAGGCGTTCATTTCGCGGCAGGATGATAAATACAGAGCCAGTTTCGGACGGCGTGTTACCCCGCATCCGAGGCAATGCATTTTCTTTGGCACGACCAACTGCGAGGGTGCATATCTCCGTGACGGTACAGGAAATCGCCGCTTTTGGACAGTCAAGACACCGGGCGGGAAAAGGAAGCCGTGGGATCTCTCTTTGGAGGAGATCAAGCAGATTTGGGCAGAGGCAGTCGCAAGATACGATGCTGGGGAATCCCTCTACCTTGACGCAGAGTTGGAGTCCGTGGCGAAAGCCGAGCAGGATGCCGTTACGGAGCAGGATGAGCGTGAAGGATTGGTGCGCCTCTATCTGGATGAACTTCTTCCTGCCAACTGGAATCAGATGGGGCTTTATGAACGGCGGGACTTCCTGAGCGGCGACGATCTTTCCGCACGAGGGACAGAAAAGCGGCAGACCGTCAGCAATATGGAGATCTGGTGTGAATGTTTTGGCAGACGGAAAGAGGATCTGCGTCCCATCGACAGCTATGCCATCGCTGCCATTATGGCAAAGATCCCCGAATGGCAGAAACTGCCCGAACCGAGACGCATCCCGATCTATGGCAAGCAGAGAATTTACAGCCGCTTGTGACTTGTGCCGCAGTTGTTCCACGTTCAAAGCTTTGCTGTATAAGGCTTCGGTACAAGGGAACAATATTTATATATTAAATAAAATATATAAAAAATAAATAGTGAGCGCGCGGGTATACACATACGCGCGTAAAGCAAAATTTCCTGTGCAGCGTTGTTCCAAAAACCATCAAAAGCCTTGCTATGACTGGATGGAAGGATGGAACAAGCACATGGAACGGAGTGTGGAACAGGAGAACAGGATGCGGGAAAAAGACATTGAGCAGAAACTTGCAGCAAGAACCAGAGCGATGGGCGGCATCGCTCCGAAGTTCACCTCGCCGGGATTTGATGGAATGCCC
>CALIBA010000199.1 GCA_938045435.1 uncultured Selenomonas sp. | reverse complement strand
CCATAAAACGCCCTCCGTCCGACCATAATGATCAGACGAAGGGCGTTTTCATGTTTACTGAAAGAATTACCGTTTCATACCAATAAGTGTTTCCAACATTTCATCAGAGACTGTAATGGTCTTAGAGTTTGCCTGGAATCCACGCTGTGTGACAATCATGTCAGAAAACTGCTCAGCGATGTCGACATTTGACATTTCAATTGCCGACGGAGTAATCGTACATCCGAGATTTGCCGCTGTCTTCACATTCGCAACGCCGGAGTTGTTTGACTGCTGGAAGAAGTTGCCTCCGACACGCGTAAGCCCTGATGCATTATTGAACTGAGCGACTGCAATCTGTGCCTCAGCTTTGATCTTGCCGTTGGAGTAGACACCAGTAATCGTCCCCGTGCTGTCAATTGTGACGTTTTTAAGAACGCCCTCGGCATTGCCGTCTGACTCTGCCTTGATCGTACTGCTGCCGCTGTACTGCGTGAGTGCTCCAAGGCTGACCGTGACGCTATGAGGCTTCGGCTCCTCTTCCCCCGCACGCCGATAGGAAAGTGAAATCGCAGCGTCCCCACTGACATAGCGCCCTGTCTGATCAAATTTTAGACGTGTCTTTGTAAGACTTGCCCTTACCTCCATACCGTTGGATTCTCTATAACTATAGGTATCATCTCCAGCAAGACTCATATCCCACTCATTTGCGCCTACCTTACGGAAGATAAGTGGAATGCTGTGTGCACCTCCCAGGCTGTCGTATACGGTAAAGGTTGTAACCGATGGCGGATAGAACATCCCACCGACGGTGTAGTCGCCATTAACTGCGCCGGTAAAGACCTGACCGTCCTTCATAGTCAGTGTAACCTCTGTCGGCTGTTTTACAGTGCGGTCAACCCGATTTACCGTCCCGTCGCTGTTGTCAAGACGCCCTTTATAGATATATCTTTGGTTCTTCTCGGTTACTGTATATGCGTTTGTTGCTGTTGCCTCATTCGCATCCAGCGCCTTACCATTGCTGAATGTATTCTCGGTATGCACCTTTGCTCCGGGCTGACCCTCCAACTTGGTCGCAGATAAATTAAAGTTCACCGTCTGCCCATCCGCATATGTAAAGTTTGCCGGATTCGGCACTTTGATTTTAACCTTTTGGCCCATTCGAGCCGTTGGCTGCGTCAGCGTCACTGTCAGCTCCGTAACGCCGGGCTCTGTCCCGTTTGTAGTTACGCCATTCGTGTCAATTATTCCAGAAATTGCTTCCTGATCTCCAATTGCATATGTTCCGGATGTTTGTTTTATTGTAAAAGGCTCCAGAACGCCTCCTGCCCCTACTAGCTGAACATCGTAGACATCTTGTTTGTTGCCCTGATAGGTGACGGTAACTTCTTTGCCAGCTCCACCTGCTTCTAGCGCGGTCACCTTCGTTTCAAACAGCGCTTTCCCTGCCAAATGATCTCCCGTGGTAAATGCATATTGTGCATTGTCATCGAGCTTGACATCCGCCCCCGTACTTGTTCCGAGCGTGATCTCACCAATACTCCCCGTCGTGTATGCCGCAAGAGATTTCTGTTTTCCATCCTCAAACTTTGCCATGATACTTGCAATCTCATAGCCCTTTGTATCAGCATTGAGGTTATTCAGATAGTTTGCTGCTGTCGTCATCTGTGGCCGCATATTCTTGTCTGATCGAATCTGAATATTGCCAGGTTGACCGGTTGTTACAAGTTCACCGTCCTCGCTGGCCATCCACCCCTGAACGAAGGCCCCATTCCCGGGGAGGACATAGTTCCCCTTTGCATCAAACTCAAAGGCTCCGTCACGCGTATAATATGTACCCGAACCATTTTTCACGACAAAAAGTCCATTGCCCGAAAGTGCCACATCCGTATTTTTCCCTGTTCCTTGTACGCTGGCATCTCCAAAGATTGTGTCGATGGAGGCGATGTTCATGCCAAGACCAATCTGCTTCGGATTAATGCCGCCCAGATTTCCTGTGGGCGCAGAAGCACCAGAACTTGTCTGGTAAAGTGTATCTGCAAAAGTCACACGACTCGCTTTATACCCAACAGTATTGACATTCGAGATATTGTGTCCAATGACATCCATTCGGGTTTGGTGGCCCCTAAGCCCTGATACCCCCGAAAACAGAGAACGCATCATAATAAATCTCTCCCTCAAAAAATTATAGAATTGCGGCGCTGTCGATATTGGTAAAGATGTTTTCCTTCGCACTTGCCTCGTCGAGTGCTGTGATAACAGTGCGATTCTTCACGCTGACAACCATCGCAAGGCCCCGGCTCATATAGACGAGCGCATCGCGCACGCCCTTAGCCGCCATGCGGTCAACTGCGTCGTCCAAGCGCGCAAGATCATCTGCCGTGAGACTGACACCGC
>CALIBA010000198.1 GCA_938045435.1 uncultured Selenomonas sp. | reverse complement strand
TGACTTCTTCCGCCTGGACAACGGCAAGGAACAACCTAATTTCTCCACGTGTAGGATTTCATCAATAGCGCATACGCTCGAATCAGAGTTTATGCCAATTGCCATAAACAAGGGACTTGCTCTTACTGTGACGAATCACACGGATGCTGTTGTACTGACCGATAAGGAACGCATTCTACAAATTGGAAATAACCTGCTGTCAAACGCCATCAAGTTCACTGAGAACGGTGCCGTTTCTCTGACAATGGGGTATGATAACGGTATGCTGAAACTTATCGTCAAAGATACGGGTTCGGGTATGACCGAAGAGGAACAGCAACGTGTGTTCGGTGCGTTTGAACGTTTGTCAAACGCTGCCGCAAAGGACGGCTTCGGATTAGGTCTTTCCATTGTTCAGCGCATTGTGACAATGCTCGGCGGCACAATCCAGCTGAAGAGCGAGAAAGGCAAGGGCAGCCGTTTCACGGTGGAGATACCCATGCAGTCAGCCGAGGAATTGCCGGAACGGATAAATAAAACACAGATTCATCATAACCGAACACTCCATGATATTGTTGCCATCGACAATGACAAGGTACTTCTCCTAATGCTGAAAGAAATGTATGCACAAGAAGGGATACATTGCGATACCTGTACCAATGCGGCGGAACTGATGGAAATGATACGCCGGAAAGAATACAGTCTGCTTCTGACCGATTTGAATATGCCGGATATAAACGGCTTCGAGCTGTTGGAACTGCTACGCACCTCCAATGTGGGCAATTCAAGGATCATTCCGATTATTGTAACAACCGCTTCGGGCAGTTGCAACAGAGAGGAACTTTTAGAACGTGGATTTTCTGATTGCCTTCTCAAGCCGTTTTCCATATCGGAGCTGATGGAAGTTTCCGACAAGTGCGCCATGAAAGGTAAACAAAATGAAAAGCCTGATTTCTCCTCCCTACTGTCTTACGGCAATGAATCCGTCATGTTGGACCCGTTGGCGGAATTAAAATAATAGATAAATTTATATGAAAGAAAAGTTGTACATACAAGAATTTATTTGTAACTTAGTGTTGCTCAATACATTAAGTTATAAAATCAGTATGCACAACTTATATACAAATTTCGTAAAAATCCTTGATATATGCAAGCTATTCTCAAAAGATTTAGTAAATGAGCAAGGTAATATTCCACGCCCAGGCGTCGTTCCGAGATTTAGCGACCTTGAAATAGTATCGCTTTCCATAGTAAGCGAGGCAATGGGCATTGATAGCGAATGCCTGTTGTTTGCTAAGTTGAAAGAGTATGTAAAGGAAATGCCGAACCTTATCTCACGCCGCCAATACAATGACCGTAGGAAACTAACCAGCAATCTGTGTGATACCATAAGAAAACGTATGGCACTGGAAATAGATGGTACAGAGGACTACTTCTGTATTGACTCCAAGCCAATCGAGGTGTGCAGACTATCCCGCTCCAAGCGTTGTAAGATGGGCAAAGATGAATACAGAACAGCCCCTGCATATGGTTACTGTGCATCGCAAGGCGCATACTACTATGGTTATAAGTTGCACGCTGTCTGTGGATTAAGTGGCGTGATACATTCTTTTGACCTAACAAAGGCTAATGTCCACGATATTCGTTATTTACAAGACGTAAAATATGAATATCATGACTGTTGCATTTTTGGAGATAGAGGCTACATCAGTGCAACGGCGCAACTGGACTTATTTGAAACCGCAAATATCAGATTGGAAGTTCCTTATCGGCACAATCAAAAGAATTGGAAACCTACTTTTATTCCTTTTGCGAAGGCGAGAAAAAGGATTGAAACAGACTTCTCGCAGATGTGCGACCAATTTATGATTTGCCGCAACTATGCAAAGGAAACAGTAGGATTGTTTACAAGAATTATCGGTAAAATCAGTGCCTTTACGGCAATGCAATATTTAAATCACATTAATAATAGACCCATTGGAAGAGTCAAGTATGCACTGGCTTAATTCCGCCAACGGGTTGTAGTATATTATTGCTTAATCAAATGAACATTATAAATTTAGGAATTCTTGCTCACATTGATGCAGGAAAAACTTCCGTAACCG
>CALIBA010000197.1 GCA_938045435.1 uncultured Selenomonas sp. | reverse complement strand
TTGCACAAAATTGAGGCTACTGCATGTTCGTTTCGTGCAACAGCCCCTTTTTTTACGTCCCAACACACGCCTGAAAAGGAATCTATGGTACACATCGACAGCAACGCAGCCGCACAGAAGCGTATTTTTTCTTTACAGCGCTGTTTCTCCGTAGTATATTGAAAGGCACGATTTCGCGCAAAGAAAGGTTTTCCATGAACGAATACAAAAAGCACGAGGCGCTCTGGACCTTGGCGTTCATCGGTATGAGCCTCGGCAACACACTGATCTATACCACACAATATGCCATGATTGCGGCGCTCCCCATCATTATCATGACAATGTACGGCGGTGGTGATGTAGAGGCAGGGCTTGCCATGACCTTCTTTCAGATTGGCACCATTGTAACACGCCCTTTTGCAGGAATCCTCATTGATGCGGTCAATAAACGGCGGCTGATACTCGGCATCACAACAGCATTCTTCCTCGTCATGAGTGCCTTTGCTTTTGCCTCTGCCCTTTCAGCACTCTACGGTCTGCGGCTCCTGCATGGCATCATCTTTGCGTCTGCGACCACAACAGCAGCAGCGCTTGCCGCGCTCATTCTTCCAGCTGCACGCAAAGGAGAGGGCATTGGCTATTTTGCTCTCTCAACGAATCTCGCTATGGTCATCGGCCCGCTCATCGGTCTCCTTATGATCGAGCACTTTTCTGCAGCCGAGCTTTTTGGACTGCTCAGTTTGTTTGCTGCACTCTCCATCGCAGCATGTGCAGGGCCACAGCTCCCCGACACTGTCATCCTGCCGCAAAAAAGAGATGCGTGTACCCTCTCCCCCAGTGCCTTTATCGAACGCAGTGCGCTCCCGCCCGCGCTCATCGCCGGCATTTTATTCTTTGCTTACGGCAGCGTCCTCACCTTCATTCCGCTCTATACGAAAAGTCTTGGCCTTTCCTCTGAAACGAGCCTTTTCTACGCATGCTATGCAGGTGCGATTGTCATCACACGGCCCTTTGTCGGACGCATATTTGACCACTTTGGTCCGGATTACACGGTCTATCCGGGGCTTTTGTGCTTTGCCGCAGGCATGGCGCTTCTCGGGCAAATCGCAGGGCTTGCGGGGCTCATCGCCGCCTCGCTCCTCTTAGGCACCGGCTTTGGTGCCGTCAGCCCTGCACTCCAGACACTCGCAGTACGCAGTGCGCCGCCTGCGCGGGCAGGGGTCGCAACCGCCACCTATTTCTGGTCGCTCGACATCAGCGTTGGCCTTGCGGCAACAGGACTTGGCATCGTCGCGGTCACCTACGGCTACCCATTTACCTACGGCATCGTCGATGTCATCGTCATTGCGGCAAGTGCACTTTGCTATGCCCTATGGCGCAGAACATGCACACAGAGGAGAAAGACACCTTAATATTTTGCTGCATCCTCTGCCGGATGCACTTTTTTATCGAGCTTTTCCCGCAGGGCCTTCTCACGCTCCGCGCGCTCCTTGCCCAGCTCCTTCATTCGCCTGTCGTAGGAACGCTTGTCCACTGCCTCTAAATATTCATCAGGGATGCGGCTGACCGCTTTTGGCTCTGTCTCGTAGAGTTTTATAAAATACGCTGTGGCCTTCTCCTGCTCTCCCAGTTCATCATACAGCTCCGCTGCAATCAAATAACCATAGGGATTCTTGCCATCGACCTCGATGGCACGCATACAGTCATCCAGTGCCCCCGAACGGTCACCGAGCATGCGCCGTACATCCGCACGGTTGAGCCATGTAAGAACCTCCTTTGGATCATCTGTCACCCCACGGTCGGCATCGGAAAGCGCCTGCACCCGATCACCCAAAACAGCATAGGCGCGTGCACGTATCGCATAGCTCACAGCACGACTCTCATCCTTGTCCGAGGCAAAGACGCGCTCCATCAGCACGAGTGCCCGTGTGCCGTCACCATAGTCGCTGTAAGCATCACTGTTCTCGCGCATCTTCTTCACCGTCTTCGCATCAGCGCGCTCTACGGCGGCAAGCTCTTTGGCACGGGCGTCGGCGCGCACTTTTTCCGCAGTGCGCAGTTTCTCCCGCGCCCCGCTCTCTCCTTCACGTGCATAGGCCTCCTGCACAAGAGCGGCAAGATGTGCACCCGCCTTTTCTCTCATGAGGAAATGCAGGAGCCGTTCATTCACACGCGCATCCCCCCGCAGCGCCGCACCGCCTCCATTGGTTACGGAAAGATCCCATGCCTCCGCCGTATCATAGTCATGAAATGCCTTGGCGAGTGCACCGGCGACGAGATAGGCATTCTCCGGCGTGTTGTCATATGCATCGTCCGTCCA
>CALIBA010000196.1 GCA_938045435.1 uncultured Selenomonas sp. | reverse complement strand
AGTTCCCCCACCAATATAATCATTCCAAATAGGGATTCTATCTCCAATTTGGAATGATTATGTGCTCAAAATTGCAATTCTTTATGCACTCAATCACAATGAGTATGACATTACACAGGACAAAGCTCTTGCCGATGAGCTGCGGCAGGTTCTTGTGGAGGCGGTGACAGCGCATGGCTGAACTTCAGAAAAAGGTACTGCACCCACCGACGCTTCCAACGGCCATTCAAGGAGATGGGCGATACCTTCTTACCTTGCTGCGTCAATTTCTTTCACTGCAAGCTGAACAAATCAATGCGGCCAATCGGTTTACAGCAGATGATGTAAAGTCTGATAAGGAAGGGAAAGTGCTCTCTCCACGCAACTTTCAGCTGACATTTACGCGGCTTGGTGGGCACCTTTCATGGGATCCTGTGCTGAGTGCAAAGGAGCTTTCTTGCTATGAAGTTCGTACAGATGCGAACGTGGGCAGCGAGACAGGCCTTTTAGAGCGTACGACTCGTACAGGGTCTTCCTGTCTGCCGGTTTCCTTTGTTGGACATATTTATCTCTTTGCCATTGATAAAGCGGGCAATGTGAGCCATCCGGCAGAAATTCACTATACAAAGGCACGTCCGACAAAACCCAAAGATATTGCAATGACCAAAACACAAGAAGGAACACTTATTACATTCCTTGAAATCCCGTTGGACTGCATTGGAGCATACGTTTATGTCAATGATGTACGTTATGAGACGGCAGATAATCTCTTTCTCTATACAGACGGCACTGTGATTGAAGTGCTGCGTGTTGCGTATTATGACCAATATGGACAGGGGGAGGCAGAAACAATCTACTGTGTCATCCCTGATGTAAAGGATTTTATTGTAGAGCGTAATGGTGCACAGCTGGATTTTTCATGGGCACCTCTTTCTATTTACAACGTTCGCTATGAAGTAAAAGTCGGTGTAACGGCTGAGTGGGATCGCGCACTTACCATATTTACGACAAAACTCAACAAGCATCGCACTGTATACCCCAATACAGGACAGTATTATATGCTCATCAAGGCGATTGATGAACATAACAACTATTCCCGCAATGCTGCCTATGTGTTCATGCATACCCCGAAAGACATTCATCAAAATGTTATTTTGCGTCTCGATCAAAAAGCAGCTGCTTATAGCGGGAAAAAGGTTCATTTATATTATGATGCGGTGCGGGAAGCGCTGCTCCTTGAAAAGGATATGTTCTATGGGGAATATATCATTGATGTGCGTCTGCCGCAGAAGTTTCGCGCCCGCAATTGGCTGGATGTAAAGGTGATCGGAGAGACCAACGATCACCATCTCTTTGATGATTTGGATTTTGCATGGGATAGTCTGCGTGCGCAAAACACCATGTGGAATGGCACTGTGGGAGATTTGCGTGGCGCTGCGGTGACGTGCGAGATTGCTCGATTGGCTGAAACACAAGGGCATGCACTCTATCGCATCCCTCTTGATGGCACTGCACAGGGGGATCATGGCATTACGCTAAAAGAGCATGTCAATGCCACAGAATTCCGCGATGCACGCTTTCACCGTGGACTTTTCCTCAAGGATTTTACAAAACTCTCTTATACGGCAGTGCTTCCGGAACGCTTTAGCCTTGCTTTTTGGTTAAAATTGATGATGCCCTTGTCAGAGACGGTACTGCTTGTTTTACGGGCGCATGATGGGATGTTTTTGCGCCTTTCCTATGATGCCGGCAGGCAGGAATTTCAAGTCAGCTGCAAAAACGGGGTGCTTTTGTGCGCAAAACTTGGCTTCTTCCCCCATGATACGCTTGCGTTTGCAATCTCTCAATCTGCATCTTCACTGCGGCTGTATGTATACAGTCTTCAGACCAATGAAGCGATTGTAGCAGAGAGGGAAATGGCGCCGCTTGGTGTGTTTTCTCATATATTTTTTTATCCGAAGTAAAGGGGATGCATTTTATGCGAATCAAAGGAAGTCACACAGGAACCCTCATATGCGCCGATGGGCGTGTAAAGATTCATCATAAAGATAATATTATTTTGCAGGTCGGGTTTGATTTTATTGCAGATGCGATCGGCAGAGTACAAAGTCGTCCGGAACCTATGGCCTATACGGCGATTGGGATAGGGACATCATCACCAACGCCGGAGCAAACAACACTTGATACGGAACTGTTTCGTAAAGCCGCTTCGTACCATCATGACCCGGGCACAAAGGAGTTCCTGCTTAAAACAACGTTTGAAGCAGGGGAAGGAACCGGCGCAATTACAGAGGCAGGGATTTGCAATGCTGTTTCAGGGGGCATCTTCCTCGATCGGGTTTGTTTCGCCGATGATGTCATCAATAAAGGTACGCATGATATTTTTGAGAGTGTTTTTCGGTTTGTGCTCTCGGGGGCGGTAGATGGATAATGGGAACATTGGAGCGCAGGGTATTCTCCGAGCAGTTTAGCCCGCAGGAGCAGACACAAAAAACAACAGAAACACATCGAGTCTATGACACACACCTGATTTTGCAGGATGTGCAAATGCAAAAGCTCCGCCGTATATTTACGGAAAAGGTTTCTTTTTATGGCGCGTTGCTTCGTGTAAGCCACGGGGTACTTTCGGATATTGTCATAGGGGCTGAAATGTCGATGGAGGAATTTCGCCGCTTTTGCAATCAGCCCGTGGGATATGAACCTTTTGCACCTTTTTATGTGGGGGAGTATGAGTATCAAAGAGCCCTTGTTCGTATTTCTATGCGTGCGGGCAGTATTGGCGCACTTCCGCAAATCTATGATGTCGTCATGAATGTAGATATTGAAGATACAGTAGATCGCGGTACAGCAAATATTGCGGCAAAAGAAACCGCCGTCCCGTATCATAAACACTATTATACAAAACCGGAGGTCACTGTGACCTTGCAAGCAGGAAATACAGGAGATGGTATCATCACACCTGTACTCACAACGGTTGGAACAGAATCCTTCCGATGTGTTTTACGAAAGGAAGACGGCACACACGCAGCAGGTACCATCTCTTGGACAGCAATCGGCTATTAACAAGCAATGGGGGAGAGGATATGCAGAAATTCAGACAAATTCGCGGACAAGATCGCGTCAAAGATTCCCGTATGGTTATCAATGACAATTTTGAATCGGTGGCAAGTAACTTTTCCGGCACTAGTTTCCCAACAACAGGTCTTTTCGTCGGTATGATCTGCTATCGTACCGACGTAAAAACAAAGTATATTCTAAGAAGTCTTACACCACCTGTATGGGAAGAAGATCTCCCGAACCGACTGCGCACAGCACGTAAAATTTCTCTCCAAGGGAAGGTTGTTGGCAAAGAAACACTGTTTAATGGATCTTCTGATATTTCCATTGAGGTTCTAAAAGTGGTTGCAGATTCCTGCACAGGGAACAGCGCGACGGCAACGACAGCCAAAGAGGTGCAGGGGACGCTTGCAAAGGAAAATGTCAGTCGGCATGTATGGTTTTCTGGTGTAAAGAATGAGAATAACAGGGAGTATTCTACTACGTTTTCCTATAATCCTATGACAGATACACTGAATGTTGGAAAAATCATTGTAGGACAAGGGGTTTATGGAAACGTAAACGGAACAGCAACAAGTGCTGGGACAGCAACAAGTGCAATTCAACTATCCGTTGGGGAACGTGTGAATCCTCTTATTGGACGAGAGGAATCAGGTGTGGTTGCAGTCCATAGAGCCTATGGAGATAATCATCCGCATTATTACGGAAATATCATTACCATCGGAGGGGATGGTGGTGGTCAGCTTTTTCTTGGATGGTCTAATGTAACAAATGGCATTGCTCCAATTTACTATCGTTGTCGCCGTGATGTCGTCGATACATGGGGGGCGTGGCAAAAACTTATCTTTGCATCGGATCTGTCACAGGCGCTACAAGGGAAAGCAAACACAAGTCACGGCAATCACGTTCCTACAAAAGAGCCTGCAAACAATACAAGATTTTTGCGTAATGACAATACATGGCAGCCGGTCACTCCCGGCAATATTGGAGCCTATACGAGATCAGAGGTGGACGGAAAACTTGGAACAAAAGCACCGCTCAATTCACCTCCACTTGTGGGGACACCGACAGCACCGACAGCGCCACCTGGAACAAAAAATACGCAGATCGCAAATACTGCATTCGTTGCGCAGGCAATCACCTCTTTGATAAACGGAGCACCTGAAACACTTAACACATTGCAGGAACTATCCAAAGCCCTTGGGGACGATGCTAATTTTGCGACGAAAGTGACCGCTGCACTTGCCGGAAAGCTCGGTAAAGCGGAGACAGCAGTGAACGCCAATGGACTTGGCGGAAAATCACTGCAATGGATCCTGGATCAAATCAGTGCAGCAAAGACAGGAATTATTGCAAGCAGTCTGGCACAAAATGGATGGGTTAAATTTGCGGGTGGATTTATCTTACAATGGGGTGTTAGCAGCGCAAACGAAGCAGATGCTATTGTGTTCCCAATTTCATTCAATCAGTTATTTTCCGTTACCATGGCAAAACATACTACTGCGGGTACTCAACTTGCACAGTCCCGTCATTTTGGCGTAAACGCCTATAGCAACAAAGGGGTAACCTTTACAAATGAAGCACAATATTCCCCTAGAACATTCTGGATTGCAGTCGGGATATAAGGAGGTGAATCCATTGGATATGGAATATCTTGCGAAATTTGATGCGCAAGGGAATCGACTCGCAACAGTCTGTACCTTTGTGCACTATACCACCGACGAAGAGCGCCGGTCATACATCAACGATGGTTATATCCCCATCAGTGAAGAAGACTATCAGCACTACATTGGCAACCGTGGTGCGGGCGAGAATGGCACAGGCTACATACGGGACAAAGAGACAGGAAAACCCGTCTCAGCACCGCCCGCGCCTGCCGTGAAGGAAGAGCCGCAAGAGCCGCCTGTCGACGAGGAGCGTCTTGCTGCGTTCGAGGCAATGGCGGCACAGGAAGCCCGTCTCGATGAGCTTGAGGCGGCGATAAAAAACTTGAAAGGAGGTGAATAACATGAAAAAGCACGCCTACATGATCCCTATCTATGCGTATCTTGTGCGCATGGGAAAGTATGCTATCAGCGAAGATGAAAAGACAGATGAGGGGCAAAAAGTAGTCCCTGAAATCTACCGGGAAGATGTCGCCCTGCATATTGCAGAGAAAGAAGCCGAAAGCGGACACTTCTAACAAGGAGAGGAGAGAGGATCGCATCATGCAGTATCAATTGAAAGAGGAATGGGTGAACATTACGGAAACGGAAGGCACACTTTATGCGCCGGAGCGGGAAGTTGAGATTTCGACAGAGAAGGTGAAAGGCTCGGGATTTATACTTCCTGCGCTGAAACCATATCCTTTCAAGGGCACAATCTTCGCGCGGGCGGCAAATGGGCACGCAGACCTTAATGTTGTGAACATAACACTTCCGTCGTAAAGGTGGTGATGGTATGCGGCGCACGATGAAGCACGCAGCGACACAAGTGGTATTCAATGATTTTTCCGGCGGACTTAATGTGATGAGTGAGGGGGATTTGATTGCCCCAAACGAGATACAAACATGTCAAAACTTCTGGTTCCTGGGGCATCAGCGTTCTCTTACTGCACGGGGCGGTCTGTCCAAGCCTCTTGTCAAATTCCAAGGCAGTATTTTAGGCACCTGATATTGTCAAGAACAGTTGACAAATTTCTCACAAGGGAATGAACGCTTAAGTAGCTGCGGCAATAGAGTCATAGAACTGACGCCGCTTCACCATCGGAGGAAGCCCCCCGTTTGTTGAACAAATCCGACGGTTGTTCCAATAGCTCATGAAGTATCGCCAAACCAGTACCTTCAACTCTTCGATTGTCATCTTCTTTGTGTCATAGCGTCCATAGAGCAGCTCGGACTTCATGCGCGCCCACATACTCTCACAGCGCGCATTGTCATGACAGCGTCCACCGGCACTGTTCATGCTTTGACGAATCCCATAGGTATGAATTGCCTCCCGATACAGCTGACTCGTATACTGGCTGCCGCGATCCGAGTGCAGGATTGCTCCCCTGAGCTTTGGGTAGGAGAGCATAGCGTTATCCAGCATCCTTACGCATAGAGAAGCCTTCATGTTCGTGTCCATAGACAGTCCGAGCACGCTGGCATCATAACAGTCAAAGAGTGCTGAAATGTAGAGTTTTCCGTCATACGCCGGAATCTTTGTCATGTCAGTGACACACTTGGAAAGAGGTGTGTCGGCAGTAAAATCGCGCCCCATGAGATCCTCTGACATCTGTGCCTTATGATCTGTTTTGGTGATACCGTTCGGTCTATGATTGGGGCGATGACTTAAGCCAATCTCTTCCATAACACGGTAAACAGTTCGTTCACTCGGAATACGGACGCCTTCCGGCTGTTTGATCTTGAGTGCCTGATACATGCGGATTCTTCCGTAGGTGTCGTTGCATTCGTCCTCTGCATGAATCTGCATCATGGCGTCGGCAAGTTCCTGATATTTCCATGGGCGGTCTTTGCTCGTCAAATACTGATAAAATCCCTGTCTCGTGACATGGAGCATCTTGCAGCAGAAGCTGATATTTCCTTTGAGGGCGCCATCTGAGGTCTTGAACGCAATCAACTTCATGCGTTCGTTTTTGTTGACTTCAGACGGCTCGCGGCGAAAAAAGCGCTTGCTTCCTCCAGAAAGTCATTCTCTTTCTTTAGCCGTCGAATTTCCTTCTCCTGTGCTTTGAGTTGTGCACGAAGCTGTACGAGTTCCTCGTGCAGACTTAGGGCACTCTGCGGTGTTTGCGTGCCACACCCAAGATCCAAATATCCAAGCCGATGAGCACGCATCCATGTATACATTGTGTTCTTGGAAATTCCCAGCTCTTTGGCGGCTTTCGCCTGACCGATTTCCTGCGCCAGCTTGATTGCCTGCACCTTAAATTCGTGATCGTATTGTCTGTTTGTTGCCATTTTGATCTCTCCTTCTCCTCTTTGACTTTATCTAAAATCCTTGCAGAGAAGTTGTCAACTTTATTTATACAACATCATAGGCCTTTTATGATATTGACAGCAATACATTTCTTGTGTTTTTAACAAGCGGCAGTATTTTTCGCGTGGCATCCCTCACACAGCCGCCGGAACCCATTGGAACCCTCACGGGACGCTTGCGCCCCGTCTGCACGAAATTTCAGAATCGCATTTGGATCGCCTCAGGCGGCAAGCTGCAATTTTATAATTTTACTGCACAGGTACAGACCGCATCGAACGCTCCCGTTTGTGACATTGTATTTCAGCGCGCAGCGCGTTTATGTGCCGCAATGACGGGAACTGACCGCATTTTGCTTTCGGCAGTGGGAGACGGAACGCGTTGGAAGACAGATGATAATGACGCATCTACGGGTGCGTGGATTGATATTGGCTATGGTGACAGCGGAGATATGATTGCTGTTGTGCCGCTGGCAAACGATTTGCTGATCTTCAAAAACAACGGTATGGTTTATCAGCTCACGGGGGACAGGGATGTTTCTATATGGGCGGTTTATCGCGTGGCGACAGAAACAGATGCACTCGGAAGGAGCTGTGCGCAGGCTGTTGGGAACGATGTGGTTTTCATCAGTCGGCAGGGGATGAAGACCATGGCGGCGACAATGGACTACGGGAATATTGCACAAGGGGATATTGGTGAGAAGTGGAACATCCTTTTAACGAGCAGGCTTTATGATCCTGCTCTTTTTCATCTGCGGCGCAGAAAATTGCTCCTCATTCGTCCCACAGCAAAACGCGATGTTCTCATTGCCTATAATTATGCCGTCGGCGCAGCAACGATGCTGCGCTTTTCTGTTCCGGTGACGTGTATGGAAGAAACGATAGACGGAGTGGTTCTTGCATCCGGCAATGCCATTTATGAACTTAGCGAGCGCTATCTAAAGGATGGGGATACACCGATTGTATTTCGGTTAAAACTAAAAGATCTTGTCAGCAATGAAAAGATTTTAGTGCGCAGTGTCGATGCTGATATGGCAGCAATGCAAGCGGGGGAGGTATCTGTTGAAATTGACACAATGAAGCTTACGATGCCGTCCAATTGCCGCCGCAAGGTTTGTTGTAATCACTCTACTGCAAAGGTGCAGACCGTTCTTCATTCATCTTTTCCGTTCCAAGTCAAACATCTCATTTTGGAGGTAGCAGATTTATGACACTGCCGGAATGGATTGCCTATTATAACCAAAAGAATCCGCAGGATCCATTTATGCGCAATGAGATGTTTGATTTGTTTTTTGGTCGCCGAATAGGCATGATAAAACCCCCAGTTCAACTAGGGGTAGAGAAAAAATTCTTATAGAAAAGGGATGCGCCTCCTATGCTAAACTAGAAGTGGCCTGACAACCA
>CALIBA010000195.1 GCA_938045435.1 uncultured Selenomonas sp. | reverse complement strand
CTCCATCGTCTCCGTCTCGAACTGATTCACCTTGCAGCCGAGCGTCATGAATGCAACTGCTCTCAAAACGCACCTCCTTCATTTTTCTTTCCTCATTGTACCACAAAGACGCAAGAAATCCGGATTTATTTTCCAGTAGGGCTTTTGACAGCCATAAATCAATACGATATAATAAATGAAAGGTCTATTCTTATGTACCACGGAGGGAGGACAAATTTATGGCAACAATCACACAAATGACCGGAGCAGCACAACGCATCTACTCCTCACTGTATCAGAATAACAGCAGGTTGGATGCGACGGCGACACTCTTTGGAGATCCACGGCGCGGCATGCGCAATCACAGCAGCCTTTACTCTGCGTACTATCGCGGCGCAGAGTCCAGTGCACAGGAGCTCTCCTCGATTGTCTCCATTGCAAACGAGGCAGCGCGGCTGCGCAAGTCCTATGCCGAGACCAGCTCCAAGTTCTATGCAGAATACGATGCCAACATGAAGGATCTGCATAAATCTGCGGGTGCCGTCAGCCGCATGGACTACCGGTTCGACGCTTCGGACATCACGACGAATCCAGACGGGTCAAAGACTTACAGCGACCGTCTCAAAAAGGCGATCGGCAGCGTCAAGGATCTCGTTGGTCAGTACAACGAAACGGTAGGATTCCTTCAGGAGAACAAGGAGGCTGGCAAAGGCATCGCACATATGGCATCCGCGTTCGCTGATACCACCTATCATGCAGATTCCTACCGGTATATGGGCATCAGTGTCGATTCCACCGGAAAGATGAAGATCAACGAAGAGCGCCTTGCCAAGGCGCTGACCGAGTCGCCCGCACGTTCTGAGGCAGTCCTTGGCAAAGGCGGTCTCGCGGGGCTCGCTGACCGTCAGGCACAATATGCGCAGCGTGCCCGCAGCCACGTATTCCCCTCGATGGAGCGCTCCATCGGCAGGCAGCTTTCCTATGCCACAGGCCTGCTCACGGGCGGCGCACTGCCCACAATGTCACGGTATTCCAATATGCTGAATCTGTTCAGCATCTATGTATAAGGAGAAACGCACATGGATCTTACAATGAACATCGCACAGCTTTCGGTCGATATGCACCAGCAGCGTGCAACGCAGAGCCTTGGCATTGCAGCCCTCAAAATGTCCATCGACTCCAGCAGCGAGGCCCTTGCACTGATCGAGGATGTTGCCGCCGAGAGCCTTGACCCGAACCTTGGCAACAGCATCGACATCTACGCATAATAATCTCAAAGGACAAAAGAACTACCCGGCATGAACGATGCCGGGTAGTTCTTTCTTTATGCCCTTATCACCAGTACTGTTTGACAAAGAAAAAACAGCCTCCCTCCAAAGGGAGGGAAGCTGTTTGCTTACAGATATGGAAGCGATAATTAGAAGAGGAACTCAACGCGACCGAAGAGCTTCTCTGCACGGTCATCGTCATCGTTGCTGAGCCAGAGACTCTTGCCACGGAAATACTTCGCAGAGAGCACCACATTGTTGAGCAGTGTGTAATCGGTGCCGATCTCAACGCCCTTCGTCATGAACATCGCGCCGTCCGTTGTAGCAAACGGAGAAGCGTAGCCGAGGTGACGATAGGAAATGTATGCACCCCACGAGCCGCGATCCGACGGATCTGCACCCTTGTACTCATAGGTCACCTGTCCGGACTTTTTGAACGCAACCTTGTCACGGTTCTGTGCATAGGCAGCAGAGATGACATTGTTGCGGTCGAAGCGATAGCCGCCGTTGACAGCCCAGATATTGCTGCGCTCAGCATGCTCCTTCTGGAAGGGTGAGGCGGCATAGGAGCCTGCATTCATGCGGTAGCCTGCAACACCGAACATGAGGTTGTCCTTGTTGTACTGGAGCTCAACGCCCTGATAGTTCGCCGCATCATTTCCTGCGGTTCCATCATAAGCGTCATCACTTGCAAGACGACCCGCCTGCAGCTTCACGCTCAGCTCATTGCCGAATGTGACCTCTGCCCCCGAGAACTCATCATCAAACACGATGGAACCCGGCTTTGCATAGCCTTCTGCCGAAAGGAGCTCCATCTTACCAAGCTTGACCTGGAAGTTGTTGTAATCCCCCTGTGCCCATGCGCGCTTGAGCGTGACCTTGTCATCGCTGCCGCCTTCGCGGTCCGTATCAGGTCTTGCAGCGTCATGCTTCATGTTGGTCGAAGCATCGAGCCGTGCGTTGACATGCCAGTGGTTATTGACCTCTGCCGAGGGCTCAAGACGGAACAGGAGATGGTTGTCATTGTGACGCGATACTTCTTCGGATTCAACCCTAAAGCGCTCGCTCGTATAGGTATACTCGAGCTTGCCGTTCCACTTCACCATGTCGGCATTGCGCTCCAGGTTCGAAACGCGTACGCCGAGGTTGTTGAGCTCATCTGCGAACTCCGCGGCAAGGCGATCGATCAGCGAACGGTCGCTCGGACCTACGCCGCTCTTTGCCATTGCCTTTGCGACCATCTGCGCCATCTCATAGCGCGTGATGTTGCGG
>CALIBA010000194.1 GCA_938045435.1 uncultured Selenomonas sp. | reverse complement strand
CACTTGAAGCATTTCGCATACGGTTAAATGCACGCACAAAATCCTTCGCCCATTATTCCTGATAGTCAAATGCCATGTCCCCGATGTGGACGGTCATCCCCTCTTTAATGCCACGTTCGCGCAGCTTTTCATCAAGCCCTTTAAGCCGCCAGATATACTGGAATCGACGAACGGCCTCATCATTGTTAAAATTCGTCATCGCAACCAGTTTCTCAAGCGCTTTGCCAGATACAATAAAATCCCCTGCATCGTTGCGCGAAATCGTTACATCTTCATCATCGATGGCATTCTGGTTGTAGACTTTGACAGCATCTTCCTCCGTTTCCGGCTCTGGAACATGTGTATCAAGCCACGTTCCGACATGATCAATAAGCTCTTGAACCCCTGCACGTGTCGCAGCAGAGATTGCAAAAAAGGTCAATCCCTCCCGTGCAGCAAGCTCTCTAAGGCGCGGCAAATGCTCCTTGGAAGATGGCAAATCAATTTTATTGGCGACAAGGATTTGTGTGCGCCGCGCAATTTTTTCACTATAACGCGCAAGTTCGGCATTGATCTTATGATAGTCCTCGACCGGATCACGGCCTTCAATCCCTGATGCATCCACAATATGCAAAATGAGCCGTGTGCGTTCCACATGGCGCAGAAAATCATGGCCCAGCCCTACACCATCTGCAGCGCCTTCAATCAGCCCCGGAATATCTGCCATGACGAAGCTCTTCTCATAGTCCGTCTGCACAACACCGAGAACAGGCGTAAGTGTTGTAAAGTGATAATCGGCAATCTCCGGACGCGCAGCGGAACATGAAGCAACAAGACTCGATTTGCCGACACTTGGATAGCCAACAAGTCCCACATCAGCAAGAAGCTTTAACTCGAGGATGAGCCTGCGGCTCTCCCCCGGCTCACCAAACTCAGCAAAAGTCGGCGCACGATTTGCCGCATTGGCAAACTTCGCGTTGCCGCGCCCGCCGCGCCCTCCCCGTGCAATCAAAGCCTCCATATCAGCTTCTGAGAGATCGGCAAGCACCTCTCCTGTCTTTTCATCTGTCACGACCGTTCCCGGCGGAACATGGACATAGAGCGGCTGGGCATTTTTCCCATACTGATTCTTGTGCTCCCCGTTTTCTCCGTTCTTCGCTGTAAACTTGCGATGATAGCGAAAGCTAAGAAGCGTATTGAGGTTCCTGTCTGCACGGAAAATAACATCCCCGCCGCGACCGCCGTCACCACCTGACGGGCCGCCTTTTGGCATAAATTTCTCGTGGCGGAACGCAGATTTTCCATGACCGCCGTCTCCTGCCTTCACCGTAATTTGTGCACGGTCAATAAACTGCATATGTCCCCCTATATAAGAAGCTGCTTTCGCAAGTGCTGCACGTCACTTGTGAAAACAGCTTCTAAAAGAGCCTGCACCTATAAGGTACAGGCATCCGTTATAGCAAAAATCAAACAGCGTTTTCCGCGAGCGGATACACACTGATTTGGCGTTGGTGGCGTCCTTTGCGCTCGAAAGCAACCTTGCCGTCAATCTTAGCGAAAATGGTATCATCCTTACCGATGCCAACATTATGACCCGGATGGAAATGCGTTCCGCGCTGTCGAACGAGTATGCTGCCTGCCCGTACATGCGTACCAGCTTGTTCCTTCACACCAAGGCGCTTGGAATGACTGTCACGTCCATTGCGCGTCGAACTGACACCTTTCTTGTGTGCAAAAAGCTGCAAATCAAATGAGAACACTCTGCTCACCCCTTTATTTCATAAATTCGCAGTCCTTTGGGACTTGTTTTTGCAATCTCTGCAAGCCCCATATACATGGTTCGCAAAATTGCTTCTGTAAAATCATCGGGCGCATCGTTGAGCTGTATTTCGAGATTTCCACTCGCAATGTGATAACTGACCGCGCGATGCAGATGCTCCATAATCCCGAGAAGAGCAGACTGTGTCAGTGCCGATACACCGGCACATATGATGTCCTTCCCCTTCGGTGCAGTCCCGCTGTGCCCCGTAACTTCAAAGCCCTTGATCTTTCCCTGCGCATTGATAAAAATCTCGACCGCAATCAAAAATTACGCCTCAATTTTCTCAATGACAACTTTCGTGAATGGCTGACGATGCCCTTGGCGCTTGCGGTAGTTGGATTTTGCCTTGTATTTGAATACAAGGATCTTCTTCCCCTTGCCATGCGCTGCGACCTTTCCGGTCACTTTTGCGCCCTCTACCATTGGACGTCCAACTTTGACATTCGTACCGTCAACAACAGTCAGAACCTCATCGAAAACAACGGCTTCACCTTCGTCTGCCGCAAGCTTCTCCACGAAAATGGTATCGCCCTCTGCAACTTTGTACTGTTTGCCGCCCGTCTTTACGATTGCATACATGAAAACACCTCCCTATGTCGTTACTCGCCGGCTACGGTTCGGATGCTCCGATTTGATAAAACCTCGCCGTGCGGTTGGAGATGGGTCTTTGCCCAAACCGGCTATACGCCTACGGTAAAGGATGATAACATATTCCCACAATGCTGTCAAGTCTGATATGATCCCCCTTATTCCTCATAATCTGTCATAAAAATCACTCATATTCATTGATTTCCCTATAGTAAAAATAGTATAGTTAATGTAGATATTTTTCTTATCTCCTTGGAGTTGCTTATGGATATAAATTTTGCATATTTTAATACAGACATTGGACGAAAAAAGCCGGAGAACATCATCCATAAAGATGCCTCCTGTCCATTCTGCAAGCCGGAGCAATTAACGGGTATTATTGCAACCGACGATGATATTATCCTGCTGCGGAATAAATATAACGTCCTTGAGGGTGCCGATCAATATGTCCTTATCGAAGGAAAAGAATGCGATACGGATATGCCGCACTACACCAGCGAGCACATGCACCGGCTCATTGCTTTTGGCATGATGCATTGGTCGCGGATGCGCCGCAGTGGCAAATATGACACTGTACTCTTTTTCAAGAACTACGGACATTATTCCGGCGGCACGATGCGCCACCCGCATATGCAACTCGTCGGTTTTCCTCAGTTTCAACAGAAGCTTACGTTCCAGCACTATATATTTGAGGGGCTTACGATTGCGCAGCAGGACGGTGTTACGCTGAATATATCAACACAGCCGAGCATTGGATTCTGGGAGCTGAACATCATTCCGCAGGACGCCTCTAAAACAGACACTATTGCGGACTATATTCAAATCGCCGTAGACTTTTTAATGAATCAATTTCTCAGACGGCTCAATAGCTACAATATATTTTTCTACAATGACGGCGAGGATGTTTTCATCAAAATCATCCCTCGCTTCGCAACCTCCCCCATGTTCATCGGCTACAATATTCACCTGATTCCCTCCAATCTGATCGAAGTTCGGGACTACATACAAAAGCTCTATTTCGCACCCGCGTAGCCGAAAACCTCTTTAATTGCAGAGAAATCTTCCGATGGTCAGCCGATCATCATTTATCAATGACTGCTTTACCACCAGAGAACAGCCCTATCCGCGTCACAAGGGCTGCATTCACATCAACAGGAAGTCCAAATTGCTGTGCCATAAGCGCTAGGATTTCAACTGGCTTGACACTTCCACTCGGTGTGATGACAAGCGCCATATAGATCGTCAAGATGCCTTCTTCAAGGTAAACTTGAAAGGGGGATTTTACATAGCGTTTTGTCTCGATTTCGCGCTTCTTCTTTGGCGTCACACGATGCCATACAGCAGTTTTCGCCGCATGATAGCGCTGTACAGCATCCCGTATTTGCTGTATATTTCCTTGAGAAGGAACGACAACACGATAGCGTGCCTCATCCACCTGCGCCATCAGTGCAGGATGTTTTCCTTCCAATATGCGCAGACGTACAATATCAATGCCTGGAGGAAGGCTGCTGCGCAGGCGTTCTATCACCTCTGACGGCGCCATTTTCTCCGTCATCTCAAAGTCCACATACTCAGCATCACTAGCTGCACCTAGGGAGAGTGCTGAGGCAAAAGCTACTTTCATATGGGGATTGAATCCTTCAGAGTATGCCATAGGGAGATGCGCACGCTTGCAGGCTCGTACAAAGAGATTTGCATAGTCAAGATGCGATACGTAGCGCAGCTGCTCTCCCTTCGTGAGCTGCCCCCGATAGATGATGGGCGGGCAATTTTTTATGGATTTTTTTGTATGCTCCGGCAATATTTGCGTCACTTCCTGCGCGATAGATACACGCCTTTTTTCTTTGCTCTCATAGTCAATGACATCCACCCCTAGATTTGGACAAACACCGCAGCCAGTACAAAATGTCCGCCGACAATCTGCCGTCAACGATGCAGAAAGTGCTTTCTGCCACTCCAATCGCAAAAAGCGTTCCAACACGCCAGGTGACGTATGCGCCCATGGCAGAGGCTCTCCAATCGCACGGGTACGGCGGCTGAAATATGTCCAGTCAATCCCACATTTATCAAAAGCCTTGTGGTAAATACGGTCATCAAAAAGATCTGACCAGCCATCAAACTTTGCGCCCCCCTTCCATGCTTCATAAAGAGCAGCGGACAGTCGGCGGTCACCGCGGGCAAAAACACCTTCAATGACAGAAAGGCGCGCATCATGATAGTGGAACGAGATAGCACGGTCTGTAATATGTTCCTTGAGCAGCTGTTGACGCCGCTGAAATTCTTCGAGGGGCAGCTGCCCAAACCATTGAAACGGCGTAAACGGTTTAGGAACAAAACAGGAAACGGAAACCGTCACCTTGCAGCCGCGGCGTCCGTTGATCTTGACATAAAGATCCACAACCTTTTGGGCTAGATGGGCGATTCCGATAATATCTTCATCGGTTTCTGTCGGAAGCCCCATCATAAAATAGAGTTTTACCTGTTTCCACCCATACTGAAATGCTGCACTGCAAGCTTCAAGTAAATGCTCCTCCGTGACCCCCTTGTTGATGACATCCCGAAGACGCTGCGTTCCCGCTTCGGGAGCAAATGTAAGTCCTGATTTCCGCACTTGCTGCATCTTATGTGCAAGCCCAATAGAAAAACTGTCAATGCGCAGAGATGGAAGGGAAAAACTAATCTGCTCTTTGTGAAAATCCGTCATGAGATCATCCACAAGCTTCCCGAGGCAGGAGTAATCCGCAGATGATAGTGATGTGAGACTCATTTCATCATAGCCTGTGGCCTCTACAAGTCCATGTGCCATTTTTCGCAGCTGCTCTTCGGTGCGCTCACGTGCTGGACGATAGGAAATCCCTGCCTGACAAAAACGACAGCCACGTGAGCATCCACGAAAAAGCTCAAGCAGTAAACGATTATGCACAATATCCATATAAGGCACAATGGGATTCTCTACGGATATAACATCATCCATATCTCGTACGACCCGCTTATAGATTACCGGGCGTGCCGCAGGATGAAGCGGGTGCAGTTTAGAAAAATTCCCTTTTTCGTCATATATGGGCGCATAGAACGAGGGGACATAAATACCATCGACAAGAAGCAGGCGTGTGAGAAATTCTCGGCGGCCTCCCTGTCTGCCCCCCGCATCCCACGCGATAAAAGTATCACATACCTCTAAAATAACCTCCTCACCCTCACCGACGATAAAGAAATCAAAGAAATCTGCAACAGGCTCTACATTGTAAACACAGGGCCCCCCTCCAACAATAAACGGAGCACTTTCATCGCGCTCCCGTGCAAAGAGCGGTATCCCGGCGAGATCGAGCATATTAAGCACATTGGAATAAATCATCTCATACTGCAATGAAAACCCTAGAAAATCAAATGCTGTAAGTTCCTGCCGGGATTCAAGCGAAAAGAGCGGTATCCCATATTCCCGCATCTTCTCCTCCATATCAATCCATGGTGCATAGACCCGTTCGGCAGCAATGTCCTCACGGCGATTGAGGATCTCATAGAGAATGGATAGTCCGAGATTGCTCATGCCAACTTCATATACATCGGGCAGAGCGAGTGCGAATTTGCAGCGCACATGCGTCCAGTCTTTTCGTATCGCATTCCATTCGCCTCCTATATAGCGCGCAGGTTTCAGCACGGATTGCAGGACACCATGATCAAGCTGTACCATTTCTTTATTCGATCCTCCACATCGTTTACATATAATAAAAGAGGCTGCTGCACGAAGGCAGGCAGCCTCACATCGTCTTTCATCTAAAACAATAACTTTTGTCGTCGAAGGCGAATATTAAGCAGGATGGCTATTGCCATGATATTCGTCGTCAAAGAACTCACGCCATAACTCATCAAGGGGAGCGGGATCCCAGTGACAGGCATAATCCCCATGGTCATGCCAACATTGACAAGCACATGAAAGGCTATCATTGAGGTGATCCCAACTGCCAGGAGGCGACCAAACGTATCACTTGCATCACGTGCAATCTGAAGGCCGCGCCATAGAATAACAAGATAAAGTAAGAGCAGAATCACACACCCAACAAACCCAAGTTCTTCCCCTACAACAGAAAAGATGAAATCCGTATGATTTTCGGGCAGAAAGTTCAGCTGGCTCTGCGTCCCCCCAAACAGCCCCTTGCCAAAGAGCATGCCGGAGCCAATCGCAATTTTGGATTGGATGATGTGATACCCTGCACCCAGCGGGTCAACGTTGGGATCAAGGAATACCATGATGCGCATTTTCTGATAGTCCTTCAAAAAATGCCAAACAACAGGAAGTGCTGCCATTCCGGCGACAAAAAAACCCATAAGGAACCGTAGCCGAATCCCTGCAATAAATATCATTCCAACGAAAATGGCTAAAAACACCAACGAAGTGCCAAGGTCTGGCTGCTTCAATACAAGAATAAACGGAACGCCCACATAGGCTGC
>CALIBA010000193.1 GCA_938045435.1 uncultured Selenomonas sp. | reverse complement strand
GAGCCGGTGTAGCCTCCATGCCGCATGCCGTGAGATCGACACCGACTGCTGTAAGGAACGCCCGCATGGCCTCTTCTGCACGGGCAAGATCCCCCTCTGTCTTTTGCATCATTTCTCAGCCCTCGCTGCAGCAGTCCCCCTTTTTGCCCACGTGGCAACGCTTGCAATATCACGCGGCGTCGTACGGCAGCATCCACCGATCAGCCGTGCTCCTGCCGCATACCACTGATGCGCACCCATGGCAAAATCCTGTGCAGCACCATGCCATGTTTTATCTGACGCATCGTAATCCTCTCCGGAATTAGGGTAGGCGACAATGGGTTTTTCTGTTTTCGCACGCATCGCACGAATCAACGACGCGACATACTGCGGTGCCGTGCAGTTCAGCCCAATGGCAGCGGCCTCAGGCACACCGTCCAGCCAGCGCGCACATTCTGCAATCGGCGTGCCGTCACTGATATGTGCCGCGTCGCGGCACGAGAACGAGAACCATGCAGGAATGCGAATTTCCTGCATGCGCAGCGCACGCACGAGTGCACGCGCCTCCATAAGACAGGGAATGGTCTCACAGGCGAGCAGATCCGGCTCTGCCGCTGCAAGCAGTGCAAGCCGTTCCGCATGAAACGCCGCGAGCTCTTCCTCCCCCAAATCATAATCACCACGATACTCTGAACCATCCGCAAGATAGGCCCCATACGGGCCCACAGAAGCCGCAACCAGCGGGATTGGACGCATGTCATCTGTGCACTCTGCACGATATGCGTCCCGTGCTTCCCTTGCAATGCGGACGGACTTTTGCAGTAAATCTGCAGCTTCTTTGTCCGTAAAGCCACGCTGCATAAACCCAGAAACACTTGCCTGATAGCTTGCGCTCGTCACCACATCAGCACCTGCACGCAAATAGTCAAGATGTATATCTCGCACAAGATCGGGACGCTCAAACAGAGCTTTCGCCGACCACAGTGCATCATTGACAGAAAAGCCGCGTGCCTCAAGCTCTGTTGCAAATGCACCATCGAGTACAAGCACATCCTGCACAGCAAGACGCTCTGCTATTGGATCCAATTTCTCACCCGTCCTGATTTCTTCACATTGACCTATTCTGCCGGCGGCTCCTTGCCAAACCACTTACGGTAAATCTCAGCATAGGTTCCATTCTCCTTGATGGTATGCAGTCCCGCATTGAGCTGTCTTAGAAGTTCCGCATTGCCCTTTTTGACTGCAATGCCGAGATCCTCTTGATTGATCTGGACCGGCACGACCTTTGCAATGCCCTTTCCTTTATTCTGCACATAGTATTCATCTACCGGCGTATCGTTGACCACAGCATCGACACCACCATTGTAGAGATCGAGAAATGCATCGGAAATGGTGCTGAACTCATGCAAATCTGCATTTGGAATGGCGCGCGCAACCTCCGCTCCTGTTGATCCAATTGTCACGCCAACGTGCATGCCGCGTAGATCATCAAAATTGTTGATACGCGTTTCATCTGCACGAACCACAATACTCAGCCCTGCTTTATAGTAGGAATCTGTAAAATCCACGGTACGTGAACGATCCTCGTTGATTGTCATATCAGAGATAGCAATATCCAGATCGCCTGTCTGAAGTGCGGGAATCAACCCATCAAAATTGAGGTTCTTAATCGTGACCTCATGGCCCTGACTTGCAGCAATCGCACGGATAATGTCAATGTCATAACCGACATATTCATGTGAACTCTCATCTTGAAAACCAAATGGTGCATAGCTAGCATCAGTTCCGACCCGCCACACATCCTGCTGCGCTGCATTCTGCGCACTGCCGCAACCAAACCCAGTAACTGCAAAAAGACCTATGGCGAGAACCCCTACAAGATTTTTCCAAAATATCATATTAAATCACTCCTTATTTATATGTAATGGAGATACCATACACGAAATTGGGGTGAATGTCAACTGATTTATTTGATGAGCGCATGTGCTCGAAGCGCCGCTTCGAGCTTTTCCTCATTTGCAGGTTCCATCGGCGAGAGCGGCATACGCAGCTCCCCTGTATCATAACCGAGCTTTTGCATAGCCGTCTTGACCGGAATAGGATTCACCTCAGAAAAGAGCGCATCAATGAGATCTGTATATTCAATTTGAAGCCGTGCTGCCTCCGCTGCATTTCCATCAAAATAGTGTTGACAGATGTCATGTGTCACGCGCGGTACCACATTTGACAGAACAGAAATAACGCCCTGCCCCCCCAAAGATAGGATGGGAACGATCTGATCGTCATTGCCAGAGTAAAGGGTAAGCTCATCCCCGACCGCTGCGCGCAGACGGAGGATCGCCGAAAGATCACCGCTCGCCTCCTTGACCGCCGCAATGCGCGGATGCCTTGCGAGTTTTACATAAGTGTCCGTCTTGATGTTCACCCCTGTACGCGATGGCACATTGTAGAGAATCGAAGGTATATGGACACTGTCTGCAATCTTTATATAATGTGCAGCAAGCCCGTTCTGCGTACATTTATTATAATACGGTGTTACGAGAAGCAAGGCATCTGCGCCAACCTGCTCGGCATATTTTGACAGCGCAACGGCATACGAAGTCTCATTAGACCCCGTGCCTGCAATCACAGGAATGCGCCCCTTTACTTGCTCCACTGTAAAACGGATGGCCGCGCGATGCTCCTCATCGGTCATGGTCGCCGATTCACCCGTTGTTCCCGTGATGATAATGGCATCTGTGCCGCCTGCAATCTGATCCTCGATGATGCGCCCAAGTTCCGGAAAGTTGATGCCCGTCTGTGTAAACGGTGTGATAATAGCGACGCCTGCGCCGCGGAAAATGACATGTTTCATGGCAACGTCTCCCTTCCATAGCATCCGCTGTTATTATCCCATGTACAGCGTGAAAAGTCAAAATCTTTATGCGTGCAGTGCGGGACGAACCACGCCAAACAGCGCTGCATTCTCCCGCATCTTTTCTTCACCGCCGAGGACACAGTATACATCTGCACGCATGGCATCCGCGATGAGCGGTGCTAGTGCACGGACATCTTCCTGTCCTGCGGAAAGAATCTCATCACGTGCACGTTGGCGATCCTCCTCTGTGATGCCGCGCAGATAGAGCGTTGCTGCGGTATCGCCCTTCATCTGCGGGGTCAGCGGCGCATCCACGCCGCTCATGGTACCAATAACGAATTTATCCATCTCGCGGTCAGAAACGTCAAATGCGCGCACATAGTCCGCAGTCTCATTGAGGACGTCAAGTGTCTCGGCAAGATTTGGGTCACGATAGGAGGCAAACACCATGAACCCATTGCGGTTAAACTGTGTCATAGCACCGTAAGCCCCGCCCTGGACACGGATGCGCGTCCAAAAATAATCGTAGCGAAGCAGAGTTTCCAACAGACGGAGCACGCCCGTATAGGCATAACCTAGCTGAATGAAATTCGCGCCCTTTGCCACATACTGCACACGGCTCTGTGTCGTAAGACCTTCATTACGCGCCACAAGATCCCAGTGATATTGTGCTGCGGAGAACTCACGTACTGAAAGTTTTTTCTGAAATGCCGCCAGTGCTGCGGCAATACTGTCATAGTCATCTGCAGGTGCAGTAATGCTGACCATGAGATCCCTGCGATTAAAGATCTGCGGCAAGAGCCGCGCAAACGCCTCCTGCATCTGCTGGTGATGCACTGCAAAGTTCTCCTGAAACGCTGACAGGAATGCATGGAACGACAGCCCGCCTTCCTCTGCATAGCATCCAGACGGCATGAGATACCCTGCAATCCGCGCAGCAACGATTTGATTCGCTGCGCGCTGAAGCGACAGCTCCATACCGGTCTTGTCTTCATCAATCAGCTCGCGTATGCGCTTGGCACCAGAAAAATCACTCTCTAAGAGCATCTCTTCCAGAATTTCAAAGAGACGCGTCACATTCTTGCGCAGCACCTTTGCACGCAACTTAAACCGCGGCAAAAGAGAATCTGGTTCTCCTGCACGGGTATAGGCAACTATATCTGCGCCGATCCCCCCGGTATAGAGACTCTTCAGCAAGGCAAGCTCTGCGTAGCTGTGCCGCGCCGTATCCACTGCACCAAGCATCTCTGCAAGAAGATAGGCATAAGGCAGATCCTCCTGCGCAACGGCTGACATAGGAAAGTAGAAGTTCAGATAAACAATGCCATTCGTCTCAAGATCTGAGTAGAGAATTTTTGTCCCATCGAGATCGCGCACCTCAAGCGGCAGTTTCTCCGCTTCTTTCCGAATATCTGAGCGGGCGAGAATCGGAATTGCAGTAAGAGCCTCCTCCGTATCGGACTCTGCCTGCGCAGCCCTCAGATCCGCACACGTCTGCACGAGCGCATCAATTTCAACGCGGCTCATTGCAGCTTTCTTCTCCATAAGAATCTTTTCCTGTGCAGCTTCACGCTCCCGTCCGACTGTGCGGCTCGGTAGGAGTATGACAAGTGCCTCATGCGGATTTTTAAGAAATGCCTCTCGTATGAGCTGTTCAAAATACCCTGTACGAAGACCTTCTTTCAGCGCCGTTAGTACATCCTCATAGCGCAGATAGACCTCAGGTGCACCACCATAGAGCCATGTTTTCATCATGCGGATGCCATAGATTAGCCCCTTTGGTGTTGTGCCAAAGTCCGATTCACGCAGACGGAACTCAAGTGTATTGATGGAGGCCTCTAACAACGTATGGTCAAGGCCGCCGTCTGCAAGTGCAGTCAAAGTATCTTTGACAACACACATAAATTCATCAGCTCGCGTAGCTTCTGACTTGCTGACAATGATACTGAAAAACGGCTGGAGTAAATCACTCTCGAAATTTGAGTCAACATCTCGTCCAAGCCCTGCGTCGATGAGTGCCTGACGAAGCGGTGCTCCCTGCATACGCAAAAGTGCATGGTCGAGAATCTGAAGTGCCATCACACGCTGCAGATCCATCGTATCTCCGATGACCCAATTCAAAGATAGGAACGTATTCTCCTCCAACGATTCTTCTGTCCCAATGGGATAAAAATGCTCTTTCCTCACAAGTCCCGCAAACGGCTGCTGCTGCTCTATCTGTGAGGTCACGGGAATCCGCTCAAAATGCGAAAGGTATGCACTGTCGAGGTAGGCTAGCCGCTCCTTGATGTCCAGATCACCATAGAGATAGATATAGCTGTTCGATGGATGATAATAACGTGCATGAAAATCCAAAAACTTTTCCTGCGTGAGATCTGGGATGGCCTCTGGACCCCCGCCCGACTCATAGCCGTATGTTGTATCGGGATAGAGCGCCGCCATAATACGGCTGCTGAGCAGATCATCAGGGGATGAGAGCGCCCCCTTCATCTCGTTGTAAACAACACCGCTGTAACGCAGAGGTTCTGCTGCATCATCCAGCTCGTAATGCCATCCCTCCTGCATGAGCACCTGCGGATTCTCACGCATCGCCGGATAGAAGACCGCATCGAGATAGACATCCATCAGATTTTGGAAATCCGCCGCATTGCGGCTTGCTACAGGGTACATTGTCTTATCTGGATAGGTCATCGCATTGAGAAAAGTATTGAGTGAGCCCTTCACAAGCTCCACGAACGGTTCCTTCAGCGGGTACTTGCGCGAGCCGCAGAGCACCGAGTGCTCCACAATGTGCGCTACACCCGTATCATCCACAGGCGGCGTACGGAAGCTGATGGAAAACACCTTATTGTCATCCGCCGTCTCGAGAAAGAAGAGGCGCGCTCCTGTCTTCTCGTGGACAAAGCTATGCCCCGTCCCATCCACCTCCTTGATCTTCTCCGAGCGGATCAAACGGAATCCGTGCAGTATATCATCTATTTTCATGTGCATTTTCCTCCTTCATACAATGGATTTCATTATAGCACAGAGCGGCGTTTTCGCAAAACAAAAGGACTGCCACCAAAGCAGCAGTCCAAACATCATGAAGTATTTTATCCGTGATTCCTTCATATCGGCGGAAATGCCTTCACGGGGTACATCTCCTTCTCTGCCGTATCATAGCGTCCGATCCCCAGAAAAACGCCTTCCGCATATACGCGGTAAAAGCCCTCGGCGAGCTCTATGCGCCGCTCCGAGGTCGAAAGCCCGCTGTAAAATGCCTTCACGCGCTGCGGCTGAAGCTCATAACAGGGCAGATCGAGTGCCGAATCAGGCGCACAGAGCGCCGCTGCCCCCATCTCCGCGAGTTCTTCGAGCGTGTAGGAATCCACGAGACAGAATCCACCGACACGCGTACGTAGGAGGAAGCGCATGGTCGCGGGGAAGCCCATCGCCGCTCCGATGTCCGTGCAAAGCGAGCGGATATATGTCCCCTTCGCGCAATCCACAGCAAGGAGAATGCGCGCCCGTACCGCATCTGTATGGACAAGTTCCACGCGATGAACTGTAACCGTGCGCGCCCTCATCTCCACTGCCATCCCCTGCCGCGCAAGGTCATATGCACGCTGTCCGCCGACCTTGATCGCGGAGTAGGCGGGCGGCGTCTGCACAATCTCCCCGACGAAGCGTGCAAGCACGCCGCGCAGTTCCTCCTCCGTTAGAAGCGCAGGATGCGGAACGCTCTCCGTGACCGCGCCGTACACATCCCCCGTAGCCGTCGCGCAACCAAAGGCAATCTCCGCACGATAGGATTTGTCTGCGCCCTCCATATACTCCACGAGACGCGCAGCACGCCCAAGCGCAATCGGCAGGATTCCTGCCGCCGCGGGATCGAGCGTCCCTGCGTGCCCCACGCGTTTCTGCTTAAAAATACGCCGCACAACATCAATGACATCGTGCGACGAAAGCCCCGGAGGTTTTAAGATATTTAAGAATCCATCCATTCGTTCAGCGGTTGAGTTCCCTCCCAATGGCAGTTAGAATTGTTTCACGTACCTGCTCGTACGAACCATGCAGCGTACACCCTGCCGCACGAATATGTCCGCCGCCGCCAAGCTCCTGCGCAATGCGAGAAACATTTGTCCCCTTAGAGCGCATGCTGATGCGGTAGGTATCCTTTTCGAGCCACTTCATGAAAAATACCACCTGCGTCCCCTCGATGACGCGCATCTGATCTAAAAGCCCCTCTGTGGTTGGAACTGCACGCGCCTCCTGCTCATCGAGAAACACCGCTGCAACACGCCCTTCATAAAGCATCTCCATATTCTGAATCGCATGTACCTGTGACATGACTTCATCGTAGGATTTGAGCTGCATAGCAGCCGCAACGAAATTGGGCTTCACACCAAGCTCGATGAGATCTGCCGCTGCACGCATTGTGTGTGGTGTTGTATTGGAGAAGCGAAAAAAACCCGTGTCGGTCGCTATTCCCGTATAAAGACAGATCGCAGTGTCGAGCGAGAAGGTGCCCCCCATCTCGATGATGAGATCATGTATGATCTCACAGGTCGCAGCATAATCGGAATTGAGATAAAGGTACTCTGCCGCCTCATCATTCGTCACATGGTGATCTATGTTGAGTACATGCTGCGCATCCACAGATGATACGACACATCCCGTGCGTTTTAACTCCACATCGCAGACGACAAGCAGATCCGCAACATAACGCATCCCCTCCGTGGGACGCACAACTGTCTCGATCCCCGGCAAAACATGAAAGATACGTGGAATATCATCATCTATGAGGACACTTGCCTCTTTTCCAAGCATACGCAGAAAATGCATCAGCCCAAGTGTAGAGCCAAGAGAATCACCGTCGGGGCGGATATGAGAGGTGAGGATGATGCTGTTTGCTGCATGCAGGATGCGCGCTGCGCCAGAAAGCTGCACCTTCATGTCTCTGCCGCCCCCCTTTCCCCACGATTCTCTTTATGAATCTCATTGAGCAGGCGCTGAATGTGGTCACTGTAGTCGAGCGAGGCATCCAAGGCAAAGCTGATCTCCGGCGTAAAACGGAGACGAATGCGCCGCCCAATCTCGCGGCGCACAAAGCCAAGCGAGCTGTTTAATCCATGCAGACTGTCACGCGCCGCCTTCTCATCCCCCATGATACTGACGTAGATCTTCGCCTCGCGCAGATCCTCTGTACAGGATACAGACGTCACGGTCACGAAGCCAATGCGTGGATCCTTCAGCTCGTGGAGCACGATATCACTGATCTCCTGCTTCATGAGCTCTTGAAGCTTTTCAACGCGAACTTTACTCATTTACTGCTGTTCCTTATTCATCTGATGTTTCGGCGGCTGCCGCTGCTGCCTGCGCCTCACGCTTTTGCTCGGCAGCTTTATTGGCCTCTGCAATAGAGGTTTCAATCTCCTCCATCGTATAGGCCTCGATGATGTCCCCTTCCGCAAAATCACGAAAATCGACGATGGAGATGCCGCATTCATATCCCGCTGCGACTTCCTTCACCTCGTCCTTAAAGCGGCGCAGGGAGTCAATTTCTCCGTCAAAGAGTTCCACATTATCGCGTAGAATCCGGATCTTCGAGTTACTGTGTATTTTCCCATCGAGTACGTATGACCCTGCAACAAGTGCCTTCGAGAAGCGCATGACCTGTCGGATCTCAACACGCCCTTGGAGGACCTCCTTGTATTTGGGCTTCAGCATACCGCTCATCGCGTCCTTGACATCATTGAGTGCATCATAGATGACGCGGTAGGTACGGATGTCCACATTCTCTGTATCAGCAAGACGGCGGGCATTCGCATCCGGACGGACGTTAAAGGCAATGACGATGGCCTTGGACGCTGAAGCAAGCATTATATCGGACTCACTGACTGCGCCGACACCTGAGTGAACGATGGTTACGCGGACTTCATCGTTTTTATTGAGGCCAAGCAGTGCGTTGCCAAGCGCCTCAACAGAGCCTTGCACATCGGCTTTGATCACGATATTGAGATCCTTGATGTCGCCCTGCTGAATCTGCTGAAAGAGCGCATCAAGAGACACACTCTTAGACTTGATGAGGTCACGGCGCTGATTTCCAAGGCGTGCTTCTGCGATAGAGCGCGCCTGTTTCTCCTCGACCGCTGCGAGAATATCACCAGCTGAGGGAACATCGTTCAGTCCTAGAATCTCGACCGGCATCGAAGGCCCTGCCTTTTTCACGTTGTCGCCGCGGTCATTGATCATCGCACGTACATGTCCATATGCTGTACCGACGACGATGGCATCACCAATGCGCAGTGTTCCGCTCTGAACGAGCACGGTAGCAACGGAACCGCGTCCCTTGTCGAGTTTGGCTTCGATGATGACACCGCGTGCCTCACGGCTCGGATTCGCTCGCAGTTCCTCGACTTCGGCAACGAGCAGGATGTTCTCCAAGAGATCATCAATACCCATGCGCTGTTTTGCAGAAACTGGCACCATAATGGTGTCGCCGCCATACTCTTCCGCCACAAGCCCATACTCTATGAGTTCTTGCTTGACGCGCTCTGGATTCGCGCCGGGCTTATCGATCTTGTTGATGGCGATGATGATAGGAACGCCTGCCGATTTCGCATGGTCGATCGCCTCGATGGTCTGTGGCATAACACCATCATCCGCCGCAACGACAAGTATCGCGACATCCGTAATCTGTGCGCCGCGTGCACGCATTGCGGTAAACGCCTCATGGCCCGGCGTATCGAGGAACACGATTTTCTTCCCATTGCAGATGACTTGGTAGGCACCGATGTGCTGCGTAATGCCGCCCGCCTCATGCGTACTGACAGAGGTATTGCGAATTGCATCGAGCAGAGAGGTCTTGCCGTGGTCCACATGCCCCATAACAGTGACAACAGGGGGGCGTTCTTTGAGTGACTTGGGATCGTCTTCGATCTCTGGAATAAGCGTCGGATCAATATCCGGTGGCAGTTCTTCCGTCGTCACCCCAAACTCTCCTGCAACAAGGGTCGCCGTGTCAAAGTCAATCTCCTGGTTGATGCTCGCCATGACACCCATGAGCAACAGCTTCTTGATAATATCAGAAGCTGTATAACTCATCTTAGAAGCGAGATCTTTGACGGCAATGGTTTCGGGCAACTTGATATGCTTCGGGCGTGCAATCTCAACCTTAGGCGCGGATGCCTGCTGGGCACGTCCCTTGCGCGG
>CALIBA010000192.1 GCA_938045435.1 uncultured Selenomonas sp. | reverse complement strand
GCGTTCGGACGAAGCGGGTTCGGGATGACCGCAGGGGTTGTCGGGTGGAGCGGGGTAGGTGGCGTCTCTGTGCCCGCTGTATTGCTCCGCGTCTGTGTACGGTCATACGTGCCGTAGCCCGTGGTGTCGTAGGAGGTCTGCGGCGTGTAGGGGGCGTAGACGCTCGCAGGCGGCGTCCATGCCTCAGGCACCTTGTTCGGTGCGAAGACTGTGCTCGCAAGTGAGCCTGTTCCGTAGACGGGCAGGTCGATGGTCACCGTGTAGGAACCGTCACGCTGCTGTACTTCCTCGACGATGGCCGCACCCTTGATGAGTGCGCTCACATGTGTGCGGACGGTCGTGTTCACGAGCATCAGATTCTCGACGGTCGTCATGGCATCGACGTTCACGCCATTCACCTGTTCGGCGAGCTGACGGTAGGCATCGCTGAGCGCAGCGCGTCGGGCAAGCGCCTCTGCCTGCGGCCCACGCGCGTCGACTGGGGCTATGCCAAGGCCGACAACGCGGATGCTGCCGCCGTCCCACTTGGCCGCCTCACTCGTGCCGACCGTGCAGACGGTGAGCGCGAGCATGAGCACGGCGAGAGCGATGGATTTTACAACGTGCATAGATATTCCTCCTTCAGCATAGTCCCAATTCGAATATCTCAAATGAAGGATAAAACAAGATGAGGAATTGATTAGTATTTACTAAGAAAAGTAAAAAGAGCAAAAGAATTTTGTGTTATTGCAAACGGGAATTAGTTATACTATAATGATATCAATGGCGGGACTTTCCCGCGCACATCTTGTTTTCCGATGGGAGGATATTCGATGAAGAAAAAACTTTTGGCAGCAGCACTCGGCGCAGCAATGGGGCTTGGAATGTATGCGGTGCCGGCAGATGCACACGGCGTGTTCTATGCGAACCGTCTGGATCAGAAGGCGCTCGTCCTCGGTGAGGGGCCGCTCGATAATGCCTACAGCCCCGACTGCGTGCAGCGCATTGATGCCTATGACGTGAATTTCCAGCCGACCACAGTGGAGCGCGTGGACACGGACAAGAACGTGCTCATCGTGCCGGGGGATAATCTCGGCGTGACGGCGACGTTCTTTGACTACGGATATTTTGCAAAGACGACGGACGGCAAGGTCATCCCGACGCGTGACTACTCGAACATCGAGAACCTCAAGTCCGTCACCTACGCGTACAAGTACAACGTCCACTATTGGAGCCCGGATGTAACGCCGGCGGGCATCTACAATGTGCCGATCCAGATTGTGCCCGAGGTGAACCCGCTGACGCTGCGCCGCGGCGATACGCTCCGTCTGCGCATCTACAAGGACGGTGCACCGTATGCGAATGCGCCCGTGATCGCGGATGTGCTTGGCGACCTCACCAATGAGATGCAGGCAGATGCGAACGGCGAAATCTCTGTGCGCATTGCAAACAACGGGCTCAATGTCATCGGCGTTGAGGTCGGATTCCCGACGGACAATCCGATCGTGACGAAGAAGATCTTCAGCTCCCTCTCGTTCATCATCCCGGCAGAGTAAAGGCAACGTTGAAAAATAGGAAAGCGCAGCTGCGTGTGTGGCTGCGCTTTTTATTATACAATATGATACTTCTTCCACGGGATCTGGTTCAGCCGAATGCTGCTTAAAAACTCCACGATATCCTTGCGTCCATAGTATTGGGGCTTGCCGTCGTTTGTGAGGCTCATGAGGATGATCGGCATGCCGGGGAAGAAGCGCATGAGGGCGCGTCTGGTCTGTGTGGATTTGATGGTGTAGCGCGTGACCTCGGGTGCGACGTGGATGATGGCGAAGGTGACGCCCTTCTCGATGATGACGGCTCCCTCGATGGTCATGTGCGCATCTCCTCTCTGCATTTTGCCCATTGTAGCAAAGCCCATCGTACATTACAATATTAAATTGAAAAGAACTATTAAAACAAGGTTGCATAAAAGGCGGGAAGCCCGTATAATATGCGATAAGGGGTATGAATCGCAAAACGGTGGATTCATAGCCATGCCTTATGATGTTGACGGAAAATTCAAAAATCCTTTCTTGATGTATACAGTTGTGGAAGGAGTTTCGTTTTTTGCGTCGAATCACGTAAAGGTACTGATATTCAACGAAGGCGGTACGCGATGTGCGGCTCTGCAGTCCAAGCGGAATGTGGGGGCGGTTTTCTTGCGTCTTTTCGGATTACATTGCGTGCGGTCGGAGGAGGAATATGAGGCAGGTTTTATCGGCGTATCGGAGGCAGATTGTCCTCTCGTTTGCGGCGGCGGCACTCGTGGGCTGCAGCACGCTTCTCCTCATGGGGGAGCTGCGGCTCGTGGGGGCGATGCTCGCAGGCGCAGGGGCGGCGGCACTCTACTTTGCACAGATGGCGCAGCGCATCATGCGTGCGGCGCGTCTGGGGGCGGCGGGAACGTCGCAGGTGCAGGTGGGGCTGGTGCTGATGCTCGTGCTGATCGGGGCTGTCCTCTGGGCGGCAACGACGGCGGGGGTGCATTATTTCTTTGCGGCGGTGGGAGGCTTTCTCCTCACGCACGCGATCATGATGGTGCAGCTGATTGTGCGGACGATACGCGCCGATAGACGGAACCGCTGATGGCGGTTTCGGGATGTAAGGTGGGGGATTCACCCCAAGGGAGGTAGAGGTTATGCACGAAATCGGTGTTCGCGAGGC
>CALIBA010000191.1 GCA_938045435.1 uncultured Selenomonas sp. | reverse complement strand
CCCTCCGATGACACGGTATCCGTCGTGACCGTGCTGCTGACCATGGGGTCGGCAAGGGCGTACGGCATGCCGCCGAGCGTGAACGCACCCGCCGCGAGCGCGGCGAGGATGCGCGGGGTGAGGGATTTGGATTTGTGGGTGTGGTGTCGTTTCATGGGAGTTGCTCCTTTCTGGATGCGTTCTATTTGTAGGGAGGTGTTTCCTTGTGGTGATGTCGTTTCATGATGTGACTCCTTTCGTGATGAATCCTATTGTGGGGGTGCTGAGGGGAGAGCGTCGCAGCTCGTTCATGGCATCCCCACCGTTACGCTGACGCGTGACCCCTCCCCCGCACGGCGGGGGAAGCTAAGATGGCGGGATTTGCTGTGCCTCCGATATAAAAACCCACTGCACTAATCATACTGTAACATATTTCAGAAAAAAGCATACTGTAGTAAATAACAGGGGTCAAACGTCCTGATTTTACGGAAACCCTTGTATTTTCTAGGGAAGCGGGGATTTTGGGGGAGAAAAATTTTTGGAGAATTTTGTTGGCAATCGCATGGAGAATACGATAGAAGGACGGGAAACGGAGCGCCTTTCGTCCATTCGGGCGCTGATGAGAGCAGCGCAGCTTACGGCGGAGAAGTCAATGGATATGCTTGCCATCCCAAAGGCGAAGCAGGGGCATTACAAGACGCTCCTTTGAGCAGATGTTTCCATGGGAGGATGGATATGGCGCTGTTGCGCGTGCAGCTCGTGACGGGGCGGCAGATCGAATCTGTGCATACGAAAAGCCTCCCCCATTGCGATGGGGGAGGCCGGGGACAGCAGGGGAAGTTCAACGCCAACGGCGTGACGATAGGGGCGGTTCTTTAGAGTTTCCACGTAAAACCGGCTCTGACGCTCACGCCGCGCTGTTTTCCTGCCCAACCTGTGACACTGATGTCAGCGGTGGCATTCTCGCTCAGAGAGGCTTTCCATCCGAGTTCCAGGCTGCCGGAGAAGCCTTTGAGGGTGGGGGCGGGGGTGTCGTAGGCTCTGCCGCCGACCTCTACGGTGGCATCTGTCTCGCCGCCGAATTCGTACTGTGCGGCGGCGCCCAGGATGAGAGCGCCGCCCTTTTGTGGAACCTTCCAGCGTGCGCCCGCACGCAGACGGTGGCTGTGTGCGGCGTCGAAGCAATAGCGCTCGCCCGTCGAGAGGGTCGCGTCTGTGCCGTTCTGCCGCGTGTAGAAGTAGCGGACATACAGCTCTCGCTCGCTTCCGCTCTGCTCGGTGATGCGCTGTCCAAGCCCTAGGTGTGCGCCGAAATAGTTTGTATCGGTGTCGTAAGAGGTATGTGTCGGCGTGCGTCCCGTGGGCAGGTCGGCGGCGTAGTCCATGTCGGCGCGTCCAAAGCGGAGGCTGCCCTCATAGAACATGCCGCCCTTCTGCTCCTGCCGCACGAATGCACCGCCGCCGACATAGCGGACACTGCCGTCGCCGTGCGCGTCATTCACATAGCTGTCGTAGTTGCCGCGCCCGTATTCAACCATGGGGCCAAAGAGGAGACGGCCGTTGCTGCCACGCAGCGCACGCGCAAAGCCGACGGCGAGGTTCATGCCCCTCATCTCGACATAGGAGCCGGTTTCATAGCGCATGGAGGCGCCGCTGACGGCGGCAAAGGCGGTAAAATCGTCTGCTCCTGCCGTCTGAATGGAGGCGCTTGCAATTCCTGCACCCGCAAAGAGGTCTGCACCTGCACGGAGGAAGGCGGCCGAGCCTGTCATTGTCTCTACGATGGATTTGCGGTTGTCCTCTATCTGCCCACGGAAATCGGGGGTCGGCGGAGGCGTCGGGGGTGTCGGCGGAGGCGTTGGCGGCGTCGGTGGAGGCGTTGGCGGCGTCGGCGGGGTGGTATCGTCGATGGCAGAGCCGTCCACTTTGACAATCAGCTCTTTCTTATTCCTTGTGATGCCGATTCTCGCGACGGTGGCATCGGAGACGCCCTTAAATACATTCATTGTGGTTGCGGTGTTGGTGGTAATCTGGGCATTCGTGGTATGGAGGAGACGGAGGCGTTTTGCCGTCTCATCGCCCCGCAGGTGCGCCGTGACCGCCGTGCCGCCGAGGTTGGTGCTGCTCGAAGATGTGACGGTGAGCATGGTATCGTCCTTCGTCATCCCCGCAGGAAGCCAGAAGTCGAGCTTTTGGAAGCCTTCGATGGACTTTGCTGTGATGCCCTTGGTTTCCTTGATGACGAGCGCGTTGCCCGCGATGTTCTTTGTCACGCCCTCTGCGTAGTGTCCGTAGAGCTGCGCCGCAGAGAGGTTCGGCGTGCCCGTGATGACGATTTTATTATCCCGCACGGTTGCGACGGAGCCTGCACCGCTCCCCGCACTCGCATCGCCGGCATAGATGACGTCTTGGTAGGTGCCGCCGCTGATGTTGATGGTATTCTTCTCTGCCAGCGCCGTCGCCGCTGTGCCGCTGGCAACGGCAGAGCCGCCGAAGACATTTTGATAGGTGCCGCGGATGAGGTTTACTGTATTCTCGCGTGCCGTGGCTGTACCTGCTGCATTTACGGCAGTTGCCTCGGCCTCGCCGCCGGAGATCTCCTGCCACGGGGCAGTGGTGGAGAGGGTCACCGTGTTCTTTGATGCGCTCGCCGTGACGGGCGCATTCTTCCCCTTGGCATAGGCAGAGCCGCCGCTCGCATCGCGCACCGTTGTAAACGTACCGCCTTCCATGGTGAGTACGTTCGCGTTCGCCTCCGCCGCAGCACCGGAAAGAGCCGATTGCGCATAGGCATCGCCGCCGTAGAACACACTGAATTTGCCGGAGGCATTTTTCAGGCGGAGCGTGTTCTCGTTGACCGCTGCGGTCGCCTTCTGCCCTGCTATCGTTGTGAATACGCGGGCGGTTCCCGCCCATGCAGATACGCCTTGCATTGTACCGTTTTCGATGTCGATGCGGTTCTTCGCTACGGCTGCGGTCGCTGCGCCCGCATGGCCGTTTAGCTCGGCTTCGGCGCCGCGCAGACTGTCCGCCCATGTGCCGCCCGTACCCGTGATGGCGTTCTCCGTGAGCGTCCCATAGAGGTCGCCCGCATGCCACGTATTGAGCTCGACCTTACCGCCCACTGCATTTCTTTTGATGTTGCCGCCCGTATTTACGATACGGTTCTTCGCTGCGACCGCCTTGTAGGATGCACCTGCCGCCGAGTTCCCGTCCTGTTCGATACAGCCGCCTCTGACCTCGTCCGTTACCGTGCCCTCTGCCGCAATGGTGACGATATTCTCCGTCGCCTCGTAGACTGCCGCACCGCCAAAGGCATCGCGGACGTTGATCTTTGCACCCCACAGCGTCTTCAGCGTTCCATCGGTGAGGACTGCCTTGTTGTTCTTTGCCTTGAGGGTCACATTGCCCGGTGCAGTCGCAGAGAACGTACGTTCATAGTCGATCCGTGCCCCTGCGAACGTCTCGGTGCCGGTTGCTACCCTCGCAGTGGCAGTATTTTGCTCTGCAAAGATCTGTGCCGCACCGTTTTTCTGCTGAATGGAGGCATATGCACCGTACGCCCCGGCGATCTTACCCCAACGCGCCTCTGCCGTATTGCCTGTAAGATGCACGGTGGGGGTGGCATTTACGCTTGAGCGGATGTCGGCATAGCCGCCGTAGAGGAGGGGGGCTGTCGTAAAAATGCCGCCTGTGATCGTCGCCGTGTTGTTCGTGATAAGAGTATTGGTACTTGCGGCATCAACGTTTGTGTATGCCGCGCCGCCCGCGAAGGTGATCTTGCCGCCGCTCGGCGCGGTGAAACTGCCGCCCTCGATGCTGACGTTGCTCTGTGTGACCGTTGTCTTTGCCAGCGCTGCGCTGTGGGCGCTGTCCTCGATGACGGCAAGACCGCCGACGATGCCCCGCCGGTGCTCAGGTGCGTTGCTGTCGGGATTCATCACGCCCCCCTTGACAGTCGTCCGGGCGCCGGAGATCTGCGCGGTGCCGCCCTGCGTGAGCCATGCGTAGGCGCCCGCGGCA
>CALIBA010000190.1 GCA_938045435.1 uncultured Selenomonas sp. | reverse complement strand
TTGCATTGTAATTACATTGCAGGTTAAAATCAAATATCGTCCACTTGCAGCCATAGGGAGCCTGCTGGAATCCTCTTATATTTATATAGGGTGGGTTTTTCAACCAGTACTGGTCACTGAGCTGACCAGTACTGGTCGGAGCTCAGACCAGTACTGGTATATATTACGAACCAGTACTGCTCCGATGTGTGACCAGTACTGGTTCGTTTCCTCTCTCTTATCGCTCTCTTCTAATTAGCTGGTATATAGTCTAATTTGTGGTGTGCTATTTCTCTCGTTGAGGTGCGACTGTTTCAATTGTCTTCCTGTAGTTTACAGATCTATATTATGTCGAGTTTCTTTATGAGTCCCATTTCAGAGCATGTCTACGTTAATGGGATATTTTCTTTTGTATTTGGGATTATGGGACCTATTTACATAGGAAAATTAATCAATCACAGTAAATTTTTTAATCGCATATTATTTGGGATTCGAGAGAAAAAAACGATGTTATAACAAAATAGTTGTTGTAAGATTATTTTGAAAGTAACTCTTGTTTTTCAGACCCAAATATCGTATGATTGTAAACAATTAAAGATGCAGGGATGGATTATGGAGGATTCATATGAGCAGACTGCGTTTTGTTACGGCGGGAGAGTCGCACGGTGCGGCGCTGACGGCGATTTTGGAAGGAGTTCCGGCAGGGCTGAAAGTTACGCAGGAGGCGATTGACATGCAGCTTGCGCGCCGACAGAGAGGGTACGGGCGCGGCGACCGCATGAAGATTGAAACGGATCGTGTACAGGTGCTTTCCGGTGTGCGTTTTGGTGAGACACTTGGTTCACCGATTACGCTGCAAGTGGTCAATCGCGATTTTCAGAACTGGACGGAGCGGATGGCCCCCTTTGGTGCACTTGCTGGGGAAAAAGTTACGGCTGTGCGTCCCGGGCATGCAGATCTGACGGGTGTGCTGAAGTATGATCGCCAGGATGCACGTGATATTCTAGAGCGCTCAAGTGCGCGTGAGACGACGATGCGGGTCGCTGTCGGCGCGGTTTGCCGCACATTGCTCGCAGCGGTTGGCGTTAGGATTGTCTCGCATGTGACGGATATTGGCGGAGCTTCGGTTGATCGGGCGGGCATTCGAGATGAGGATGTTGGTGTGACCAACAGTATTGATTTGAATTGCTGTGACCGTGCGGTTGAGGCTCGGATGAAGGAGCGTATCGACGCAGCAAAGGCGGCGGGCGATACGCTTGGCGGTATTTTTGAAATTATCGTGCGTGGGCTTCCCGTTGGTCTTGGCTCGCATACGCAGTGGAACCGACGCCTCGATGGGCAACTTGCGGGTGCTCTGATGTCGATTCAGGCGATCAAGGGCGTTGAAATCGGTGCAGGGTTTGCGTGTGCGCATATGCTGGGCAGTGCGGTTCACGATGCCATTTCAATGGGGGCGGATGGATGTCCGCACCGCATGACGAACCGTGCGGGTGGACTTGAAGGCGGTATGACAAATGGAGAACCGCTTGTTCTGCGTGCCGTGATGAAGCCAATTCCGACGCTGATGACGCCGCTTCAGACCATTGATCTTGCAACGGGGCAAGCGGTCTTAGCGAGCAAGGAGCGCAGCGACACCTGCGCTGTGCCCGCGGCATCTGTGGTTGGAGAGGCAATGGTTTCCTATGTACTCGCGGATGCTGTCTGCACGATGTTCCATGCAGATACGATGACGGATCTCTGTGCCTCGCTCACCGCCTATCAGGAGCGGCTCAAAAAGGTATGGAACGGATGAAGAATATTGTTCTGATTGGTTTTATGGGCACAGGCAAGACAAGTGCGGGACGTCTGCTTGCCACGCGGCTTGGACGCGCGTTTTACGATATAGATAAAAAACTGGAGGAACTTCACGGTATGTCCATTCCTGCGATGTTTGCAGTGCATGGAGAGGCTTGGTTCCGGGCGCAGGAAAAGGAGGCCGTGCGGGATGCGGCGGCGCGCAGCGGTCTTGTCATTGCCACAGGGGGCGGGGTTGTAAAGGATGCCGAGAATATGGCAGCGTTGCGCAGGAATGGGCTGATTGTTGCGCTTACAGCCGATGTTGATACCATTCTTGCACGGACTGCGGCGCAGGGACAAAGACCCGTGCTCGATCATGCAGATATGGGAGATCGCCGCGCAGCGGTTGCAGCCCTGCTTGCAGAGCGGAAAGATTTGTATCGAGATGCGGATATGACAGTGGGGACGAGCCGGCGCTCGCCGCTTGAGGTTGCGCAGGAGATTTTGCAGCTCGTCAGGATATGGGGAAAGTGAGCAAATGCGATGCAAAGGGTAGAGGTGGCACTCGGTGCGCGCAGTTATGATATTTTGATTGGCTGCGGGCTTGATGATGCATTTATTGCGTTTGTGAGGCAGGCGAGGTATTCCCCACGCGGGATGATTGTCACAGATACGAATATCGGCCCGCGTTATGCGCTGCATGTGGCAAAGCTGGTGGAGCGCGCAGGGGTTGCCGTGGATGTGATTACGGTGCCGGCAGGGGAGACTTCAAAAAGTCTTGTGCAGGCGGATCATATTTTTACCCGTGCCATTGAACTTGGTCTTGATCGGAGATCTCCGATTTTTGCACTCGGCGGCGGTGTGGTCGGGGATCTCACAGGCTTTGCTGCTGCAACCTATATGCGCGGCGTGCCTTTCATTCAAATTCCGACAAGCCTGCTTGCGCAGGTGGATTCCAGTGTCGGCGGCAAGGTTGCCGTCAATCATGCGCTTGGAAAAAATCTCATCGGCGCGTTCTATCAGCCCGACGCTGTCTTTATAGATCTGGATTTTCTAAAGACGCTGCCGCGGCGCGAAATTGCGGCAGGGCTTGGGGAAATCATCAAATACGGCATCATCTACGATGCGGCTTTTTTTGCATGGCTTGAGCAGCATCATAGAGAGGTGATTGCTCTTGCGCCGGATGCAGCCGCACATATGATTGCACGTTCATGTGCCATCAAGGCAGATGTAGTGCGGCAGGATGAACGGGAAGATGGATTGCGCCGCATCTTGAATTTCGGGCATACCATTGGGCACGCCGTCGAACGGGAGACTGCCTATGTGCGTTACCGTCATGGAGAGGCCGTCGCCATTGGTATGGCAGGGGCAGCAGCAATCAGCGAGCGCATGGGACTGCTTGCTGATGAAGAACGTCAGCGGATGGAAACGCTTATGAGGGACATGGGACTGCCGTTGTGTGCGGAGGGCGTCATGGCAGACGCCATATACAAAGATTTGTTTCACGATAAAAAGACGGTTGGCGGGCGCATTCATTGGGTTCTGGCAGAACGCATTGGGGCTGTCATCGTTCGGGATGA
>CALIBA010000189.1 GCA_938045435.1 uncultured Selenomonas sp. | reverse complement strand
CCGAGGCACTGCCAGTGCGCATTAAAAAAAGTAGACAATTGGAACTTTTCTAAGCAAATCCTTATCCCGAACTGGCGTAAGTTCTTTGTACTGGGCATCAGAGAGCGTTACGCCCTTGATATCCTTAGGGATGTTCACACGGTCGGCACGCAGGGCTATGATTTCATTCGTTTGCGGATCGATGGAGATGTAGGCGGCAAACGGTTCTCCGTTCTTGGGTGTCACGTCAATGGTCTTACCCAGATTACCCATAGTGAGGAGTTGCTCCTTTTCTTCGGGAGAGAACTTGTAGCCCATATAGGGAAAATCGAGTTGTGGCTCCTTGCGTAAAGGATGGATAGCAAAACCGATGTTGCCGTTATCGTCCGTACGGAACGCAAGGCGTGCTTCAGTATAGTTCAGTATAGATGGTGGTGTTGCCGATAGGAACAGCAATTGTGATGAGATTGCTCTTCTGCCAATTGAGCATCTTTTCCAATTCTCCACTCTGCTCCAATCGTTCACGGGCAAGTCCGAGATTATCGAGTTGCTTCCAATCAATCTTCGACTCATTGATGGCAGTAGCATTCTTCTGCTGGGGGAAATAATCCTCAAAGGACACTCCTATCTCTGCCAGTTGCTGTTTGCTTTCGGGCTTCTCACGGCTTTGCAGCATGGTACGCAGATTGTCCATGCCCTGCTCTACATTGTCTGCCATGACCTTGTACAGTCCAAAATGAGTCGGGTTATTGAACTGTTTAAGGAAGTTGGTCATGAAGTTCTTCAGAAGTCCATCCTTGTTGTTGAACTTCAAGAACGCTGCTTGATTGGCAGCGATTGCCTTGGTGGTTTTAAGGTTTCCCTTGTCGTCAATACCCGATACAACAGAAAGTTTACCCGCTTCCTGCTCGTTCTTCACTTCCATACGGTCTTCCAAGACCAGCACGTAATTGTCATTGCTGTTTGATTCCATTGCCTAATTATTTTAATGATGAATACTGTTATCAAACAGCTAAGTTATAGTAACATTATTAATGAATTGAGAGTAGGAGAATTTGCGGGAACAATGAGGAAAAGTAATGAACATTCACCGTTTCATTTCCTTTGTTTCTTCAAAAATTAAGACATCGTAAAATTTGGAATCTGAATCTAGAAATACATTGAAAAGTGTTTTTTATGTACATTCATTATTCTTCCACGAGTAAAAAGGCAAATACTACAATTTTATCGTGAAAACTTTTTGTATCTCGGTAAAAAGTTATATTTTTGCATTAATGTTCAGATAAAATTATGGATTATTTGAAATTACCGTTAGACTTACCTGCCGCGTTGGGAGGACAAATGGAGCGATGTTCTTATGAAGAGTCCATCGCTCAACACATTATGATGCTGGTTGTTTCGCGGTATGGAGAAGTAGAGAGTAAAGACGATTATGGATCTGTGATATGGAATTTGGAATACAATCAAACTGTTTTTAATCAGGATTGGGAGGAGAATGTAAGGAAATCATTGGAAATGACCATTGCTAAGTACGAACATCGATTGAAAAACATCGAAGTGCACGTTGAACTGACAGAAGTCGAGGAAGAGGTCAGAAATAAATATCCCAATGCGCGTCGTCGTGTAAGAATTGGTGTGAAGGGGGTACTGATTTCGAATGACAACCCTTTTCATTTTAGCACTTATCTTTACATCAGCCCTCTTTCTCAATAATAAAAAACATTCTGTTATGATAGACAAACGGCAACAAGATATAAAAGAGCGCATTTCACGCTATGCAATGGACATGTGGGGCATTTCCGATCCGACTCAGATGGATCCTGTCATAGATCTTCTGTTGGACGTGTTTGCCTATAACAGTAACCGATTATACCAAGACATGGAATCGTCTGATTCTGCAATACTGCATCGGTTAGCTCGGCTACTTGTTCCTCATAAATGGTCTTTGCCTTTCCCTGCCCATGCATTGATGACAGTCAATCCTGCTTCAAGCGAGGTGCATGCACTTTCCATAGAAGATCGTTTCCAAACAAACAGAATGATTTTCAGCAGGGGATTGGTTCCGATTTCTTTCACACCGCTTACTGCTTATCCATTGGTACAGGCACAAGTCAAATGTATTGCCTTCGACGATAAGATGTACACCTATTTTGATGATGGGCGAAAAATGGTGTCAGCTCTTTCTAAAGATAAAGATGAAGAGGATGAAAATGCTGTTTGGTTAGGAATCGCCATTTTCGAAGAAACCTTGTTAAGCACAGGGGCTTTAACGCTATGCGTTTTACCAGAGGATGAACGGTTGAGTTCCTTTATTAAAGATATAAAAGTTTATGACACGGATAATCATTCTATATATACACATACTCCGCATTTCTCTTTGTCCGATAAGGAAAAATATCATTATTTTGATGATATCAATGATTATTACGCTGACAACTACATAACGATAGACTTAGTAGAACATCCTCATAGAGAGAGTTTGTGTAATACATCAGTACCAAGAGTTTGGAAAATAGATGAGACAGAAAGACAACAAGATAATCTCTGCTGGTTCAAACTTCAGTTCCCGAGTATACAGTTTGATGTGAATTTTGAGGAAATAAGATTTCTAATAAATACCTTTCCTGTAGTCAACAGAGCATTGGTTTCTCAAAAACATGATTTTTCAAAAGAAGGGTCTATCATTTCTCTTCCGTGTAATGATGATACCCATTTTCTGCATATAGAAAGCTTACAAGATAGTAAGGGGAGAGATTACACGGATATAAGAAATCATTTTGAAGAATACCCCGTAGGGGCTTTCAGCATGTACTTCGGTAATCTTGAAAAATTTGATTCAGATAATGCCCGGAGTCTT
>CALIBA010000188.1 GCA_938045435.1 uncultured Selenomonas sp. | reverse complement strand
GTTGAATTCGGTGCGCCCTAAATAAGCTTGATAACCTATTTGGTGAGTATAGCCATCGAAGTTCATAGAGCCATTAGTAGCCCCGTGAGCGAAAAGCGTTTGGTAGCCCAAAGAGCGTGCAATTTCGGGCAAAGAAGAAATTTTGCGCTGTGCATAGCCCGAACGCACCCAAGCGGTTTGAAAAGTAGGCATACCAGCAGTTACTGCCGAAATCCCCTCAATGGAATGAATACTATTTGAGAATATATTGGTGAAGTAATACCCTTGTTGTGCTAAAGAATCTAAGAAAGGGGTATGACTACGGTAGTTGGGTATGTGCGTATGTTGGTTCATCACCCCGAAGTATTCAGCACCCATCCCTTCGAGAATAATCACTACCAGATTGGGTTTTTGGGGTACCTCTCGGTAGTATTGTTTGATAGGCTTGATGTTTTGAGCAATATAAGCATCGGTAGTGAATTTAAATTCCTTAAAACCTTTGTTTTTACCCATCGTACGCAGAATAGTAAAAGGGGTATTGAGCAGTATATTCACTCGGATATAATGCGAGTTCGCTTGCTGGCGGATTTCTAGAATTCAGAGAAAAATTTCCTGAAAAAATTGTGTAAATTTTAGCAATTTTCTTTGATTTTTTAAATAAATGCCCTCATCATTTATAGCTCTTATAAATAAAACAATTTCTCCCTTTATTGGCTTTTTTTCCAATTTTCCAATAATTTCAGAAACATTTCCGCGAATTATTTCTTCATAAATTTTAGTAAGTTCTCTTGTAATTACAATATACCGTTCTCCCAAATATTCCCTTACATCCTTTAAAGTTTTTAAAATTCTGTTGGGAGATTCTAAAATTACAATGGTTCTTTCTTCTTCCTTTAATTTATTAAAAAGTGTTTGTCTTCCTTTTTTCTTTGGTAAAAATCCTTCGTAAGCCATTCTTCGCATATCTAATCCCGAGATGCTCGCTCCCGTAACAATTGACGAAGCTCCAGGTATTCCAATGACTTTTATTCCAGCTTTCAAAACTTCATTTACTAACTCAAAGCCAGGATCTGAAATGCACGGTGTTCCAGCATCTGTTACAAGCGCAATTTCTTTTTGATCTTTTAAAAGATTGATGATATTTGTGATTTGATGAAGTTTATTATGTTCATGGTATTGATACACCGTTTTTTCAATCTCATAGTGGGTAAGAAGCTTTTTTGTAACTCTCGTATCTTCTGCAAAAATATAATCAACTTCTTTTAGAGTTTTTATCGCTCTAAAAGTCATATCTTCTAAATTCCCAATTGGTGTACCAACAACATAAAACATAATATTTCTCCTAATTTTTAATTTTTATTACTATTTTCTCTTTCCTGTTCCATTTATTTTTTTATTCATTTCTTGAATTGCTCTCTTTAACTGAACATCTCCTGCTGAAATAATTTTAGCTGCTTCTTCTTTACCTTTATCTTTTGTTAATATTTCTTCAATTTCTTTTTCTCTATTTTTTCTAGCTTGTTCACCGTCATTTGAATAACCTTTTAAAGCCAATAATTCTTCCATTTTAACCTCTATATCAGGTTCAATACCTTTTTCATGAATATAATTTCCTTTTGGTGTGAAATATTGAGCAATAGTAAGTTTTATTGCATCTTCAGTTCTCAAAGGTATGACTTGTTGCACAATTCCTTTTCCAAATGTTTTTTCTCCAATAATTGTTCCACGTTTGTAATCTTTTATTGCACCTGTTACAATTTCTGAAGCACTTGCACTTCCTTTATTTGTCAGTACAATTAACGGGAAATTACCAAGATTTTTTAAAGTTCTATTATAGTTTCTTTGTTGTCCATTTTTGTATTTCAAGTAAACAATTAAGTCTTCCTTTACAAAAAGCGAAGCTATATCTTGTGCTTCTTGAAGTGATCCTCCTGGATTAGAACGTAAATCCAAAATTAATCCTTTCATTCCTTTAGCCTGTAAATCTTTTATAGCCTTTTCAACTTCTGCTCCAACATGATTTCCAAATTTCAAAAGACTTACATAACCAATATTATTTTCAAGCATTTTGCTTTCTACCATTTCCAATTTAATTTTGGCTCTTGTCAAAGTGAATTTCATTGGATCTTTTTTACCTTCCCTAACTACTTCCACATCAACTTTTGTACCTTCTTTACCCTTCAAAAGTTTTACAGTTTCATTTGCTGTAAGCGGTAAAATATCTTTCCCGTCGACTTTTGTAATTTTATCTTTTATTTTAATTCCAACTTTTTCAGCAGGACTTCCAATAAATGGCGAAACAACTTCAAGAGGTTCTCCTTTTTTCTTACTGATAGTCATTCCAACTCCAACATATTCACCATCCATATCTTCTGAAAAGTCATTAAGATCTGCTTTAGACAAATATTCTGAATAAGGATCCTTCAATCTGCTTACAACTCCTGCAACTGCACCTTCATAAAGATCATTTTTACTTGGAGTAGCTTCCTTTCCAACAAAATTATTTTCAATAATATTTATTACATCTACAATTCTGTTCAATTCTGTTGCATCTTTTGTATACCCAGCACTTGTATCCTTATCATTTCTCGATGTCTTTACTATAGTAGTTGCTGCAAATAAAGGCATACTTACCAATACAAGTCCCAATACTGTCTGTACTATTTTGTTTTTTTTCATTTTTCCTCCTAAAATATACTTAAATAGCTAACTATAAAATTACTATAAATTGCTATTTTGAATTTATGAAAATTTTAATAACATTAAAAACTCCTTATTTCCCTTTGCTCCTCTTATTGGCGAATCTTCCACGCCAATTAATTCATATCCACATTCTTTTGAAAAAGAAATTACTTTTTTTATAGCTTCATCATGATATTCTTCATTTTCCACAACACCATTTCTTCCAATTTTTTCCCTTCCAACTTCAAATTGTGGCTTAACTAACATCACAATTTTCCCATTTTCTGCAAGAAACCTTTCAAAGTACGGAATAACTTTTGTCAATGAAATAAAAGAAACATCAATTACTATAAAATCCACTTTTTTATTATTAATATCTTTTTCCTCGAGATCCTTTATGTGCATTTCCTCCATTGAAAAAACTCTTTCATCATTTCTCAATTTCCAGTCAAGTTGATTTTTACCTACATCCACACTATACACATACTTCGCACCACTTTGCAAAGCACAATCTGTAAATCCTCCAGTAGATGCTCCAATATCAAGTACCAATTTATCCTTAAAATCTAAATTCCAAGTTTTTATAGCCTTTTCCAATTTCAAGCCACCACGGCTGACATATTTCAATTTATTCCTGATACGGATATTTAAATCATCATTGTCCTTAAACATCGTTCCCGCCTTTGTCACAACCTGTTCATTTACAATGACATTACCCGCCATTATTTCCCTTTTTGCTTTTTCCCGTGTTTCCAAAAGCTCCTGTTCTACAAGAATTAAATCCAATCTTTTTTTCATCATTTTCTCTTTCTAAATTTTATAAACAAAAACTGAATAAATCTGAATTTTTCCAAAAAGTTGTAATTTTTAAGTTATCCTTTTAAGTAGTGATACTATATCATAAAACATATCTCTTATTTTTCTATTTATTTTTGATTACTAAAACCATATTTATTATTTTATCCCAAAGTCTATTCAAAAATAAAAAAATAATATTTTATTCCTAACTATATTTCAGATTTATTTATTTTTTACAAATTTATTTATTTTACCACATTTTAAATTATTTTTCAAATTTTCATCCTTTTCTTAATAACAAAAATATAGGATAATTAATACTAATTCTTATAATATATCTCTATGTGAACTACTCCCGCTTTTAGAAGCGGGAGCTTCTTGGGAAGTACCTGCGCTAGCCAAATATATTTACCAAGCTCTTCGGGCAGTCCCTGCCCTGTCTTCTTTTATTTTCTTAATATTTCAACATTGCTTTTCCAATGTTTTTTATATTCAGTGCTGCATTGTAATCTCTATCAATTTCAATTCCACAGCACTCACATTTATAACTTCTTTCTGATAATTTCAGTTCCTCTTTAACATTTCCACATCTACTACAAGTTTTCGATGACGGAAACCATTTATCTATCTTCAAAAATTGTTTCCCTAAAAACATCAGTTTATACTCAAGCATCCTCAAAAATATTCCCCATCCATTATCTCCTACACTTTTTCCAAAATTTAATGCCTGACTCATCCCTCATTTCACGTTTGTTCTTATATTTCTCTACTGCACCATCGCGGCGCATATACAGAAAGACTATCCTCCATGGGTGTTATATGAATATAATATCTTCATCTGTTGTAAGGCAATTACTGCGACAAAACATATAAGTTATACTCCATTAAGATAATTTCCCATCAGCTCAAGGTGATGCATAATAGATAATTTCTTAACTGTACCAAGCCCTGGATAGGACTGATCTTTATAGTGTTGTAAAAAAGATTGAAGTCCTAATGTCATTTTGAGAGATGTCTCTGTGGTGCCATACCAATGATATAATTTTGATACCGCTTCATAGAATTTTCCTGCCGGGTTTTTACTGTCTTCGTTAGAATCCGATACAAAGTGCCGAATGCGAAGGTTATTTTCTCCGTCAAAATAGACAATATGGATTGCTACAGCACGGGGAGCAAATCCTGATTCCAAGTATTCGTTGCCGACAATGGAGAAATCAGAGAATCCGATGAAATTGTCATCTATATAATACAAATGGTCATCTGAAAAAAAGCCATCGGGATCCTTTCCATAGTCTGAATTTCTCGCTTGTTTTTCAAATTTGTCATCAAGTAGGACCTTATGACAGTGTACCTTTTTTCGAAATGTGCTTTCATCTGGAATTAATACATAGCGAGGAGAAAATGAATTGAATTCTTTTTCGTACATACCTAAATAATCGCGGCTTGTATGGATAATCAGAAGACTTTCTTTTTCGATATTTTGTTTCCTTAGAGCATCTAGATATGGTTTCACGTTATGTTGCATGATAAGTGACTTAATGATGATAGGGGGTTGCAATAAATCTAAAAAGCGTGTTTGATATACGTTTTCCGAAGCATCTTCGAAATCAACTGTAAAATTTCCAACCATAGGATTCAGAATAACTGCAATGGATTGATTGTTTTTTGTGAATACATCCAAAGTTTTCACGAGTGTTGATGAGAGTTTTATGGGTTCGATAATAGGGATAATATGTTCGCCGAGACAATTCTTAGCTGCTAATTCCTGCAATGCAAGCAATTCATATTTGCGACCTCGTAGATATGGGAAATACATAATATTATCCTCCATATGTTTGATTGAGAAAATTATTTATAGCTTTCCAGTCGGATTTTAACATTTTAGAAAAATAGATCAATGATTTTAGTTCATATGGAATGTTATTGAAATCTGCCAGTTGGCATTGATTCCATTGAATCCTTTTTTTCAACTGCTCCAACATCAATGCGTATACTGTATTTATTGGGATGTTGGAAAATGACTCCAAGCATGCATCATAGTAAAAAACCTGAGAGGCAATGGGAAGATTTCCATAATATTGGATAATGATGTTTTCGTACTCGTATTTTCGCAAAACCTTGAAGATTGTTGTATAATCTAAGTGGGTGTTGTCTTCTGTAGGTTCCTGGCGAAATTTAATACTTATCGTATTTTTTGATGTAAGGACATAGATGCCCACAGATGTATTTGCAAACAACCGTTTTGCTCGCTCGTATTGACTTTCAGATGTCACAATACATACATAGTTGAAAGCTTTGAAGTAGTCACGTATCTGATGTTCAAGTCTGTCAAATGTGTCCAACTCAGTTTTTATTTCGTAAACAACTGCTTTCCCATTGATCAGGATAAAATCTGCTTTGGATTTAGCAATAGGAATTTGTGATAAGGCAATAGTCGTTTTAAGACTGTGTTTTCCAAGGAGAAGTTTGTTCAATAGCGTGTTTTGATAAAAGTATTCGTTACGGTATGATTTAGACATAAATTTATATATCTCGGTTATCAGCATTGCATTCTCTTTGTTTTCAGCAGAAGGGACACAACGCCGCACTACTGCATCATAGGCAGAACAACTCTCTTTTTTTGTAGTCATTTCCAAGAAAACAGATTGCGTAAAAAAACGATTTAATACATCGTTTTTTGATGGCATAATCCCCCTCCCTCTCTGAAGTATGTAAACTTGTACTTATTGTAACATATCTGAAAGTAAGATTGAACCTCTATTGTGTGTACGACAAAACCTCTTTCTGGCAAAGTTGCATCAGAGAGAGGTTTTGTGGTTTTGGAGCGGTTTTCTCCTATTCTTTTATGCGATACGCCACAGCGTACATCACAGGCAGAACGAGCAATGTCAGAACCGTTGCGACGATCAGACCGCCCGCGATGGCGACAGCCATGGGCCCCCAGAAGATGCTGCGCATAAGGGGGAGCATGCCGAGGATGGCAGCGGCGGCGGTGAGCATGATGGGGCGAAAGCGCAGGATGGCAGAGTCGATGATGGCGTCCAGAGGTTTTTCCCCTGCTTCTTCGTGCTTTTTAATCTGGTCGATGAGGATGACGGAGTTGCGGATGATCATGCCGAATAGGGCGAGGACGCCGAGGTAGGCGACAAAGCCCATGGCAGAGCCAGTGAGCAGCATGGCGAGCACGACACCGATCAGTCCCATTGGGGCGGTGAGGAGGGTCAGCATCATTTTGCCCATGGTGCCGACCTGTATCATGAGCAGGGTCATGATGATGAAGACCATGGCAGGAATGGGCTGCATGAGGTAGCGCATGGAGTCGCCGGCGTCCTCAAGTGCGCCCGCGGCGGTAATGGTTGTGCCGGCGGGGAGTTTTGCACGCAGCTGCTCGGTTGCGTTGTAGATGCGAAGTGCTGCGTCGTTGCCCTCTCCCTCTGTGACTTCAGCCTGTACGGTGATGGTGGGCAGGAGGTTGCGGCGCTTGATGAAGCCATCCTCTGCGGCAAAGGAAAGATGTGCGAGCTGTGCGAGCGGGACATAGCCGCCGTTTGTATAGATGGGTAGCTCACCGAGCCGCTCGATACTGTTGCGGTCTGTGTCTGCAAGGCGCAGTACGATGCCGATGGTGCGGTCGCCGGAGTAAAACTCCGCCGCTTCTGCTCCTGTCAGCTCGGTATAGAGCATTTGCTTGACCGCCTTGGCACTGATCCCGTAACGTTTGAGTTTTTCTTTGTCAAAGTCAATGTGGATGGTCTTGGACTTTTCTGCCCAGTCGAGATGCACATTTGCTGTTGCGGGATCTGCCGCGGCAATGGCGGCGACTTCGCCCGCGACGCGGCGCACCTCGTCGGTCGTCGGGGCGGAGATGCGCATCATGACGGGAAAGTCGGCAGGGGGGCCGGTCTGGATGTACTGCGTCGTGACGCGTGCGCCTGAGAGCTCGCTCAGGCGGGCATCGGCAATCACGGCAGCAAGTTCCTCACGCTCTGCGGTGCCGTTTGCGGTGATAACGAACTGCGCACGGTTTGCCGCATCTGCTTTTGGATCGACGGTGAGGACGAAGCGCGGCGTGGCCTGCCCGATATAGGCAGCGTAGTTTTGAATTTTGTCGCTGTGTGCCGCGAGGATGGCAGAGAGGCGGTCTGCCTCTGCCTGTGTCGCATGGATAGACGCGCCCTGTGGGAGGGTCAGGCTGACGAGCAGTTCTGGGCGCAGGGAGGGCGGGAAAAAGGTCTGTTTGATATGGGGGAAGGCGGCGAGGGCGGCGATAAAGATGAGTGCTGTGCCAATGAGAACGATGGCACGGTGCGTGAGAAAGAGCGTGAGTACGCGGCGAAAGAGTTGGTAGAATGGGCTGTCATAGGGATCGTGTGCAGTGCCGCTCTCAGGTTTTTTTACGCGAATTAAATAGTATCCAAAGAGCGGTGCGATCATCACGGAGACGATCCAACTGAGGACGAGGGCGATGCCGATGACGGGAAAGAGTGCAGCGCAGAATTCGCTTGCCATCCCCTTGGAAAACGCGACGGGGATAAAGCCCGCGCAGGTGATGAGTGTACCTGTGAGCATGGGCTTTGCTGTCTGGGTAAAGGCGTAGCAAGCTGCGTCAAAGCGTTCCATGCCGCGCTCTAACTGGACGCTCATCATCTCGACGGCGATGATGGCATCGTCCACGAGAAGCCCGAGTGCGATGATGAGCGCACCGAGAGAGACTTTGTGCAGGTCGATGCCGAGGAGGTACATACTGGCGAAGGTGCCCGCGAGGACGAGCGGGATGCAGCCTGCAACGACAAGACCTGTGCGGATGCCGAGCGAGAGGAAGCTGACGCCGAGCACGATAATGATGGCGAGGAAAAGCGTCTCGACGAAGTCGTGGATGGAGCTCTGTACGACGGCCGGCTGGTTTGATACCTCGTGCAGCGCGGCGCCGAGCGGGAGATCCTGCTGAATTTTTGCAGTCAGGGCCTTTAGATTCGCGCCGAGCGCGAGGATGTTGCCGCCATCCTCCATCGAGACGGCAATGCCGATGGCAGGCGCACCGTTATACAGCATCTTGGGCGCGGGCGGGTCAATTGTGCGGCGCTCGATGGCGGCAATATCGCCGAGCCGGAACACTTTGCCGTTTGCAGCGATGGGGAGGGCGCGAATATCGTCTATATCGTTAAAAACGCCCGAGGCGCGCAGATGGACTGTGTCGCTTTCGGTCTCAATGCTGCCACTCGTCATCATCGCGTCCTGTCCCTTGAGCGCGTCTGTGATTGCTGTCGGGGGAATACCAAGGGCCGCGAGGCGTGCAAGTGCAATTTCGACATAAACGCGTTCGCTCTGCACACCGATCAGCTCTGCTTTTTGTACGGATTCGACGGAGAGGATGCGGCGGCGTGCATCCTCTGCCATCTGCCGCAGCTCCTCATAGGAGTAGTCTGCGCCTGTGATGGCGTAGACGGAGCCATATACATCGTCAAAGCGGTCGTTGTAGTAGGGCCCATAAACGCCGTCCGGCAGGTCGCGGCGCACGTCCTCACCAAAGTTGCGCACATCGCGCCACGTTGGGCGGATCAGTGCGGCATCTATATCATCACGCAGGCCGACATAGATGATGGTCTGCCCCGGCCGCGTTTCGCTTGTGATCTCTTTCAGCCCCGGGATGTCTTGAAAGCGGCGCTCGAGTTTATCTGTGACCTGCTCCTGCATTTCCTCGGCGGATGCACCTGGCCATGCGGCTGAAATCACCATCTGGCGGATGGTGAATGCTGGGTCTTCCATACGGCCGAGCGATTCGTAGGAAAAGACGCCGCCGACGGCAAAGACGATGATGAAATACCAGACGAGTGCGCGGTGGCGCAGGGAAAGCTCGGTGAGGTTCCTCATTTCGTGCGCACCTTCTCTCCCTCGTGCAGCTGGTGGACGCCTGCTGTTACGACAACGGCGCCGCGCGGCAGCCCATCGACAACGGCATCATTGCCGCGGAATGCTGTGACTGTGACAGGAGTTAGACGCACGGTACTGTCTGCGACAATGTAGACTTCTGTTTCATCTCCCGTTTGATGGAGTGCAGAGAGAGGGATAACGGCGCCCGTCATAGGCCCCCCTGCAAGGTATACGTGTGCTGTCATGCCGAGGGGGAGTTCTGCAGGAGCATCCGTGAGCGTGATGCGTGCCGTGTAGGTATGCGCTGCGGGATCGGGCGCGGGCGAGAGTTCGCGCACATATCCCCCGTAAGATGTACCGTCTGCCCAGAGAGTGACAGCGGCCGGCTGGCCGACGGTGACCTCTTTGAGACGGGTTTCGGGGATGGCGATCTCAATTTCACGTGCGCCCTCCTGTGTCAGTGTCATCACGGTCTGTCCTGCACCTACGACCTGTCCCTCCTCTGCCATGATGTTTGATATGACGCCGTCCGCGCCTGCGACGAGGTTCGTATAGCCGAGTGCGTTGCGGCTCTGCGCATCTTGTGCAGTCGCCTGTCGATAGGCAGCTTCGGCTGCGTCTGCGCTTGCGCGGTACTGATCGAGCATGGCGGCGGGGACGGCCTGCGCTGCATAAAGCTGTTCATAACGTGCGAGGTTTGTGCGTGCGAGCTGGAGCTGGGCGCGTGCGGAGGAGACAGCGGCGCCGGTCACGTTTGTCTGCTGCTGCATATCGCGCGCATCAATCGCCATGAGCACATCACCTGCGTGGACGCGTGCACCTGCGTCTACGTTGCGTGATAAAATTTGACCGCCGACTTGAAAGGCAAGCCGCGTCTCATAGCGGCCGCGCACTGTGCCCGTATAGCCCACCTCTGCTGCCGGTGCCTCAGAGACGGTGATCGTGCGTACGAGGGGGGGCGGCGCTTCCTGCGCGGTCTCACTGCCACAGCCTGTGAGTGCTGCAAGGGCTGCAAGGAGGATGGTGATGGAGGAACGCTGCTGCATAATCAATCTCCTCTCTCAAAAAGTCATAGTAAGCTTACTTGAATTTTACCACTGAATAGGAGAAGTGTCCATAAGGAAGGGATTTGAACGCACACGCATTTTATGGTAGAATAAACTCCGTCAGTACAGAGAAAGGATGTCATGATGGACGAGGAACTGCGGCGCTATGAGAAGATACGCGGCGCGTATCATTCGGTGGGACGCCTCGCGGGTCTATATGATGGGATGATGACGTACTCGACGTGGTCGGGGCGGCTTGTTTCGCGGCTCGTATGGGGACTGGACAGACAAGGTGTGAGCCGCTATGTGGGGCTGGCACTGCGTGCGGCACACGAGGGCTTTGCGGGGCGGCTGCTCGAGGTGCCCGTGGGGACAGGCTGCCTCTCACTGCCGATTTATGCCGAGCTTCCAGATGCCGACATCACCTGCCTGGACTATTCGCCCGCGATGCTCGCGGCGGCCCGCGCACGGGCAGAGGCTCTTTCCGTTCGCAATGTGGCGTTTGTGGAGGGCGATGTCGGACGGCTGGCGTTCGAGGATGATTTCTTTGATGCGGCAGTTTCGATCAATGGCTTTCATGCGTTTCCGGACAAGGAGGCAGCGTGGAGCGAGGTGCATCGCGTGCTGCGCACTGGGGGGCGGCTGACGGGTTCCGTATTCGTTCTTGGCGAGAACATGCGGACGGAGTTTGTTGTGACACAGCTCTACACGCGCATGGGCTTTTTTACGCCGCCGTTTGATACACGCGAGAGTCTTGTGGCCCGGCTCCAAAAGCTCTATCGCGAGGTTCGTGTCGAATGTGTGGAATCGCTGGCATGTTTTTCCTGCGTCAAATGATGTGGGATGATAGAATAAGGAGGAAAATATCTATGAAAATTCGTACTCTCTCACGCGCTCTTTCCGTTGCCCTGCTCGCAGGCGGTGCATTCCTGTTGGCACCTGCATCGGTTCATGCGGAGGAGGCAGCACAGCCTGCGGAACAGGTCACAGCGGCGACGCTCGAGGAGAGCGGCATATTCACCGCACAGGCGGTGGAGACACGCATGAAGCAGATCATCGATCTCTTTGACCGCGGCGATGTTGCCGCGCTGCAATCAGCGGCAACACCCTCGATGCAGACCAGTTTAACGGCGGAGCAGATCAATAATGCCAAGGCGCAGTTTGCGCAGAAATGGGGGGCACGCGTCAGCTTCGGCAAGGCCTATATGACGGCCGTCCGCCAAGGAGATGAGTGGTTTGCGGTCGGCGAGATTGCCGTCGGCTATAAGGCGACGAGTGTTGTCTATCGCATCAGCTTTGACCGCTCGATGCAGGTGGCGGGGTTCTTTATCCGCTGAATCAATCATCATAAATCACAAAGGGCACACATGGCGTTTGTCATGTGTGCCCTTTGTGGTTCTGTGCCATCTTCGCCCGAACAAGAGCAATAAGGCGTATCTTCTCCTCCTTGGACGCAAAGATATGCAGGGGGAGGATGATCGCCTCTGTTGGTGCAGTGAAAAGATAGATGCCCCTTTCGGAGAGGCAGATGTCCGTGATGCTCCGATAGGCGACGGTGTCCTCTGTATGTCTGCTGCGTCTAACGATGTGTATCTCCTCAAAGATCACGGTATGGATGCCGAACATACACACAGCACGCATCTTTTCCATACTGCGCAGCACGTTTTGCATAGCGAGGCGTTCCGAGAAATGACTGTAAATACGGTAGGATACCACGCAGAGGACGGTGGTCAGAATGGTCTGCATGAGCACCGCATCTATTTCCCATGGGGCATCGGTGCAGAGATCTTGGAGAAAAAACAAGATGGGGAGCAGCGGAACCGTCAGCAAGAGAGCGAACGCCATTCGATTTGTCCATTTGAATGACGGGGTACGAAGGATGCGAAAGAGTGCGAAGTGAAGTGCATCCTCCTCTGTAAAATCGAATGTGAACTGGAACAATGCAGCCTCCCGATGATATAAAAATACCGCACCTGCCGTACCCGCAGAGGGGGGCAGATGCGGACAAGGGGCTGTTTATACCGCTGTCATCCGCAGCGGCGCAGTGCTGTTTTATGTGGTCTGCACGCCATAGAGCGTTGTTTCGCCTTCTGTTTGGATATAGAGGGTCGTGCCGGCCGGGAGATCGACGTTTTTGCCGCGGACAAATGCACCTGCGACAATACCGATGGGCCCGAGGACAGCCATGCCGGCGAGCGAGGCACCTGCTGCCATGGCGAGGTGTTCCATCTCTTTTTTTGCCTCATCGCCGATATAGGTCGTCACATAGGTGCCGTCGAGTGCCTTGGTGCTTCTAAAGTCGATTTCGACATGAGCGCTGCGGCCAAAATTGCGTGCCTGCCGCACCTTCGTGACTTCGCCCTCGCCGCGTGCACCCTTTGAGAAAACGAGGACACCGCCGACAAAGACGTCGTCTGCCACTTGGTACTCGATGATGTCGCCGACTTTGAGATCCTTTGCGTTGACAGGACTGACGAGCGCGACCTTAATGAGGGTATTTGCGGGCACGGTGGTGGAAACGACGGGGATGTTCTTCGTGCCAAAAGAAGCGGTGCCGAGTGCAGCGATCCTTTTTTTGAAGGTGCCCTCGCCGGTCTTGCCGAGGAGTGACATCTCCATCTCGCTGATGCGCTCCTGTACGGCGCGCATGCTTGTCTCGTGCCCGATGTTCCACTCAATGGCATTGAGGTTCATCAGCACAGAGGGGGTGGTGCTGTTCGTATACACTTCTTTGTAGATGGCGTCAATGCGTGCCGTGAGGCTGCCTGCGCGGTGCGTACCGTCATAGTCGCGTTCGAGGCGGTTGATGCGGTCGATGAGTGCGCCGGTCTGTTCTTTTCCGTAGGTGTCCTGTTCGATGAGTGCAAGTTTGGACTGCACATCATTTGGCGTTTCTGCTGCGTATGCCGATCCGAATGATGTGAGCAGGAGTACGAGGGTGAGTACGAGCGCACAAATTTTCTGCTGCATGGATGATCCTCCTTGCCTGGCATTAGGAGCTTCCCTTTGCCATCAATTGTTTTTCTGTGAGTAGTTCTTCGATGAAATCCACGATGCTCTGCATGGGTGAGGTCTGCCCGTAGGGCTGCGGCTGCTGCACAGACTGCATGCTGCGGAGGACTTCGTGCGTGCCGTAGACCTCGACCTGCATGGAGAAGATCTGATAGGTGTGTGCCTGTCTGTTAAAGCGTACGTGGTATATATAGCTGCGGCTCTCCGCCGCCTTTATAACGGCGACAGTGGCGTCGCGCTCGATGTCCGATATGTGTACGATAGAGGCGCTGTCCACATAGTATCCGGTATCGCCGTCCGCATCGACGAAACGCATATCCTCGGCGGCGCAAATGGAAATATGTATGAGCAGGCAGAGCACCCCAAGAAAAAGCCCCCGCAGCATCATCCTTGGCATTGCGCTACCGCCTCCCTGTCACCGCTGCCGGCTTCGCCGGCAAACCTCTCTCCGTGCTTCCAGTCCGTTCATTATAGAGGAAAAGACCGCATGCGTCAATGAGGGAACCACTGATAAATTCAGCATCATCATCTTGGTGCATATTTTTTGCCCGCACTTTTGCGGAAAAATCTCTGCAGAGCACCGCTCAGCGTCCGGTTTTCCGTCTGGTTCGGACGAAAGAATCTACGCCAATCTAAAAGTCTATTTTATCAGTGGTTCCTTAGAAAACGGTTAGTATGATGCGATGTGCTCTCAATGAGGCTCTTTTCAGTTGCGTAATTCGTATTTATGATGTAGTATAAAGGCATTCAAAATATTTTAGTTTCATACCGGCATGCACGATTTCATCCGTGTTTTTTATGAGGGACAGGAGATCGCTTCAATGACGTTTGGGCTAAAACAGCGCATTCTGCTCACTTTGTCCGCCGCCTGTATCGCGGTTCCGCTGACGGCGGAAGCGGAGTATAGTGGGGATAGTGATACGGGGATGCAGCGCCTCGATTATATTGAAAACCGCCGCCGTACGGAGCGCGAGAACCGTCTCAGCGCCGAGCAGCAAAAGCTGCTCGATGATGTGCAGGCGATGCGGCGCTATCTGCGCCGTCCTGTAAAGGCAGAGGAGCCGTCCCCGATTGCCTTTGAGGGGGATGATCTAAGCTATGACGAGGCGACGGGGGAGTTCATCGCGAACGGGCACGTGGATGTTGTGCAGATGGAGGCGCGGCGGTTCCAAGGGGAGTATGCCGAGGGCAACATTAAAACGGCAGATGTCTCCGTGCCCGGGCGTGCGCATGTGCTGCAGCTCACCGAGGGGCAGACGCGTGTCACGCTTGACGGCTATCGGATTAAGTACAACTACCGCACGCACGAGGGCACGATGGAGAGCGCTGCGGGCAAGGTCGGTCAGTACTATATGACGGGCAAGCGCTTTGAGTTTTATCCGGATAAGATCATCGTTTACGACGGCACGCAGACAAAGTGCAGTGCACAAAAGCCGGACTATCATCTCAGTGCGGACAAGGCGGAAGTCTATCCGGGGGAGCGGATGATCCTTTACAATGTGAAGTTCTGGCTCAAGGGAACCATGCTCTACCGCAAGAAGCGGCATGAGGTAGATCTGAAGAATCCTGTCCAGAACAGTTACCCGCGCGTCGGTTATGACAGCGAGGACGGCATCTGGCTCAAGCAGAACATCACGCACGAAATTGTGCCACATGTCACCGCGGCAGCGCATATCTATGTGACATCGCGGCAGGGATGGCGCAGCAACTATGACGTCGGGTGGTACAACCGCGGTGCGGGCGCCGCGCTCATCTATGGACATTTTGAGGACAGCGATAACGAGTGGGTCAAAAAACAGCCGGCGCTCTCCCTCAGCTATGAGAGCAAGGTGGGAGATACGCCGCTGAACTATCGCATTTACTCGGAGGCCGGCAGGTGGTACGGCAATCACGTGCACAGCAACCACCTCAACTATGGGGTGCGCATCACCCATGATACAATTCCCTTTCATGGGTTCATGATCGATCTCGCGGCGGGGTTCGATGTGACACACGAGAGCTATGACCACTCACGCGTGCGCGGCATGAACTTCAGCGGATTTTTCACAAAGGAGTTCAGCGACCGTTTTGCCGCGTATGCCGGGATGACATACAGCAAGTCCAGTAAGGAGAACGCACTCTTTGGCTATGGGCAGGAGGATTTTTCCAAGGTCGTGCAGGCAGGGCTGAGCTATCGTCTGGATGAACGCAACCGCTTTATCGTTGCTGCAAAGTACGCCTTTGACGGCAATCGGTGGACGGATGTGGATTACTACTGGTTCCACGATCTGCACTGCTCGCAAATCATCCTGCGTTATCGCTCGGAGCAGAATAAATGGAAGATCAAATGGGAGTTCACGCCATGGTAGATAGTGTTGCACTGTTTTCCGGGACGCCGGTGCTCGTCATTGGCGATATGGTGGCGGACGTGTATCTTGACGGACAGATTTCGCGGATCTCGCGTGAGGCACCTGTGCTCGTCCTGGAGCAGATGGGAGAACGCGTCGTCCCGGGGGGCGCTGCAAATGTCGCCAACAATGCAGCGACGCTCGGGGGGGCGGTGTATGCGGCGGGCATCTGCGGGACAGATACGAGCGGGAGACAGCTCGCATCTGTGCTCGCCGGGAATGGGGTACAGACAGAGGGGCTTCTGCGTGATGTCGCGCTCCCAACCATTACCAAGACGCGCATTGTCGCAGGCGGGCGGGCAACCGTCAGCCAGCAGATCGTACGCGTTGACCGTGAGTGGCATGCAAAACCAGGCAAATGCTCTGAGG
>CALIBA010000187.1 GCA_938045435.1 uncultured Selenomonas sp. | reverse complement strand
ATTGCCTATGACCGACTCATCATGAATACGGATGCAGTCAGTTACTATGCAACGTTCGATAATTATTCTGTGGGAAAGATGCAGGCGCAGCATATTGTTGATCGGCTTGGTCTTGCAGAAGGAAAGGGGCCTTTTCATATCGAGATCGCAACAGGCCCACTGGATGATCACAATGTCCAATATCTATTTGATGGTGCAATGGAGGTGCTTAGACACTATATTGACAACGGTCAGTTGGTTATCCGTTCCGGACAGATAACGCGTGAGCAGTGTGCAACGCCTCTTTGGAATGATGCAAGGGCGCAGGAACGCATGGGTGATATACTGGCAGCGAACTATAAAGATACGCATCTTGATGCAGTGCTCTGTTCCAATGATTCTGTGGCAATCGGTGTATTGGCCGCACTCAAGGAAAACGGGTATGGTACAGCAGGAAAAGTGATGCCGATTCTCACAGGACAGGATGCGGATTTGCCAAATGTCAAGGCGATTGTCGCCAAGGAGCAGTCGATGTCTGTGTTCAAGGATACGCGTGCACTTGCCGATGTTGCTGTGAAGATGACCGAAGCGATTTTGAGGAAGAAAACGCCAATGGTCAATAATATAGAGGATTATGATAACGGTGTGAAGATTGTTCCGACGTATATCCTTGAGGCGCAGTTTGTGGATCTGTCCAATTATAAGAAACTCCTCATAGATTCTGGTTACTATACTGCGGCAAGTGTACAACAATGAACACATGACCGTTTTGTGTGATTCTGCGGATTTCTGGAGCGCTGCATCCCATCACTGTCTGTCGGGCGTATTCATCATGTAGGAAATGAAAATTTCTATTGATTATGAAGCAGTAACATATGTTACACACAGAATGAATGACCTTTGCTATAATGAGCGCAAGATTTGTGTATTATGCTTATATGTATGAGCAAAGGAGAGTTTGCCATGAATACGAAAATGTTTTGCTACCAGTGTCAGGAGACCGCAGGCGGCAAGGCCTGCACAGTGCAGGGAGTCTGCGGTAAGAAGCCGGATGTCGCTGAGATGCAGGATCTGCTCGTCTATGTAACCAAAGGTTTGAGTGCCGTCACGACGCAGTTGCGCGCCGAGGGCAAGACGGTGGAGATCCCTGTCAACCATCGTGTGACGCTGAATCTCTTTGTGACGATTACGAATGCGAACTTTGACCGTGAGGCGATCATGGACGTCATCGAAGAGACGCTCGTGCTGAAAAGCCAACTCCTCGCACAGGTCAGCGATGCGTCCAAGCTCCCTGAGGCGGCGCATTGGACAGCGGCCCGTGCAGACTTTGAAGCAAAGGCCAAGACCGTTGGCGTGCTTGCAACGGAGAATGAGGATGTCCGTAGCCTGCGCGAGCTGACCACCTATGGCCTCAAAGGGCTTTCTGCATATATGGAGCATGCAAATGCGCTTGGCTATGAGAATGAGAAAGTAGATGCATTCATTCAGCGTGCGCTCGCACAGCTTCTCGATGACACGCTGGATGGCAATGCGCTGACGGCACTCGTTCTCGAGACGGGCAAATGGGGCGTGGATGGGATGGCGCTCCT